>JALYHQ010000157.1 GCA_030776455.1 Acidobacteriota bacterium
GGGCCGGAAACTGGCCGATCGTCTGAACCGTGAAGTAGCAGTGCCGGTGCAACCCGCGGAAGTTGCCGTATGAACCGCCCCTACTTCGAAATTGCGAACCCCGAGATCCCCAACATTCTTCAAGGACTGTCTCGCGGACTCTCGGTTTTGGACGTAGGTTGTGGTTCGGGTGTGCATGGCGCGGAGTTGAAGCGCGTTCACGGGCATCGCGTGGTCGGCGTGGATCTTTCCGCAGAGTCCGTCGCGAAAGCGAACACGCGTCTGGAGGAAGCCTACGTCGCCGACGTCACCAAGCCCGAACTTTATCCCTTCTTCGGTGTCCAAAAGTTCGATTTGATCCTTTTTTCGGACATTCTGGAGCATCTGAACGATCCGTCCGATGTCCTGGTTCGCCACTTCCAGTTGCTCGCCCCCGGCGGCCAGGTGCTGATCTCGCTTCCCAACGTGGCCATCTGGAACGTGCGGCTGTCCATCCTGGCCGGCCGATTCGAATATCAGGACACCGGCACGTTGGACCGCACCCACGTCCGCTTCTTCACGCGCGGGACATTCAACCGGTTCGCGCAGGAAGCTGGACTCGAGGTACGGAAGCGACGCATCACTCCCGGAATTCTGCGCCCGTTCGTTCCGTGGATCAAGAAAGTTTACGGCCAAGCCGGCGCGGTGGATGGGCAAACCGATTCGTCATCCATCATGGATTCGGGTCCGTACCAGTTTTATCTGAAGTGGTTCTATCCGATCGAGCGAGCGATTTGCGGCGCATGGCCCAGCCTGTTGGCGTTTCAGTTCGTGATCCTGGCCGACCCCGCCGTTTCGATCGCGCACCAGCTACAGGCGTTGCAAACCAGCATGGGCGAGCCGGCAGAAGTGACTTTGGAAAGGTCGAAGGCATGATCTCCGTCGCGATGATAACCATGAACGAGGAAAAGGCCGTGGCGCGCGTGATTGCGGACGTAACCGCGGCGCTGGCCGGCCGCGACCATGAAATCGTGATCGTCGATAGCAGCCGCGATGCGACCGCTGAAATCGCAGAGCGCCTGGGCGCGCGTGTGATCCGTCAGTTTCCCCCGCAAGGCTATGGTAACGCCATGGCGCGCGTTCTCAAGGAATGCCGGGGCGACGTCACCGTCACTTTGGACTGTGACGGAACATATCCAGCCGCCGAAATCCCGATCCTGGCCGACATGGTCCTCTCGGGCCAGTGCGACTTGGTCAACGCCTCACGCCTCGAAAAGCGCCCGGTCACTATGCCGTGGCCGAATTACTTCGCCAACTGGATATTCGCCGTCACCGGCCGCTTGTTCGTGGGCGTGAAATCCACGGATTTGCACTCCGGTATGCGCGCTTATAGCCGGGACCTGATCCAGCGGGTGGAAGTGGATCCCCATGGTCCGGCGCTGCCCGTCGATCTGCTGCTAAAACCCGCGCTCATGGGATTTCGCATCCGGGAAGTCTTCATCCCCTACGGGGAGCGGATCGGCGAAACTACGCTGCAACGCTGGACTTCCACTATCTGGACCTTCCGCCGAATCTTCCGTCTGGCCTTTTCTCATCGGTAAGGTGGGGCGGACGCCCTCGTCCCACTTCAAGCCGGCCCGGGGGCCGGCTGCGGTCCAGGGGGACCGCCCCACTTATCTGGGGTTGAATCTAGGTTGAAACCAGGGATTCGCACCTAGTAGCCTACTGAAACCTCCTCGGGAAACCGAATTAAGAGCAGGAGTCCTCTACGTGTGACTAGTCTCACCGAG
This sequence comes from Acidobacteriota bacterium, assembly GCA_030776455.1. Lineage (GTDB taxonomy): Bacteria > Acidobacteriota > Terriglobia > Bryobacterales > Bryobacteraceae > JALYHQ01. The sequence goes on from JALYHQ010000157.1 coordinate 1,749, forward strand.
CTTCTGCAGGCCATCACTGAGCACCCAGTCCAGGCCCCCGCCGACCCGGGGGTAACCGGCTTTGCCACCGCCTTCATCGCCGAAACCATCGCCATCCTGGAACAGGTGGACGTCGCTGAAGTGGAGCGCATGGCGGGCGGTTTGGCGCGTGTTCGGGAAGCGGGCGGACGCCTGTTCATCCTGGGCGTGGGCGGCTCGGCCGGGCACGCCAGCCATGCCGTCAACGATTTTCGCAAACTATGCAGCTTTGAAGCTTATGCGCCCACCGACAATGTCTCGGAGCTCACGGCGCGCGCCAACGATGAAGGTTGGGAGACTTGCTTCGCCGCTTGGCTCAAAGGATCGCGTATCAGCGCGCGCGATGGAGTCCTGGTGTTCTCAGTGGGCGGCGGCAGCCGCGAAAAGAACGTCTCGGTCAACATCGTTCGAGCACTCGAAACAGCCACGGAAGCGGGAGCTCATATCTTCGGCATTGTGGGACGGAACGGTGGATTTACGCGCCAAGTGGCGGAAGGCTGCATCGTGATCCCCACTGTCGCGGCCGAGCGCGTCACGCCGCACACCGAGGGGCTGTGCGCGGTGCTATGGCATCTGCTGGTCAGCCATCCTCTGCTACAGCGCTCCACCGCCAAATGGGAGTCGGTGCGATGACGGACCGCAAATTCTTCATCGTCGGCGGCGCCGGGTTCATCGGCAGCCATTTTACGGACCGCCTGCTGGCCCAGCGCGAGGTGGAAGCCGTCACGCTGTTCGATAATTTCTCGTCGGGCCGTCAATGGCACTACGCGCATCATCAGGGCGACCCGCGCCTGCGCGTGATTCACGGCGACGTGAAGGACCTGGCCGCGATCGAGCGCAACATGGCCGGCCACGACGTTGTGATCCATCTGGCTTCGAATCCGGATATCGCTCGCGCGGCCACCGAGCCTGACATCGACTTTCGCGAAGGCACGCAGCTCACGCAGCAGGTGGTGGAAGCCATGCGCCGCAGCGGCACTCCGCGTCTGCTGTATGCGTCCGGCAGTGGGGTTTACGGCGAGTTGGGGGAGCATGAAGCTCAAGAGGACTACGGTCCGCTCCTGCCCGTTTCCACCTACGGAGCTAGCAAGCTGGCCGGCGAAGCTCTGATTGCCTCTTACTGCGCCATGTTCGGCTTACGGGCCTGCGCTTTCCGCTTCGGCAACGTGGTGGGGCCGCGCCAGACACATGGAATCGGCTTCGACTTCGTCCGCCGCTTGCGCGTACAGCCGGACCGTCTTCGTATCCTTGGCGATGGTACCCAGAGCAAGTCGTACATTCACGTCGAAGATGTACTCGATGCCGTTTTCCTGGCGCACGACAACACCGCCAAGAGCTTCGAAGTCTATAACGTCGCCACGGGCGACTACATTACTGTCGCCGAGATCGCCCAACTCGCCATGCAGGTGGCGGGGCTGTCAGAAGAAAGCGTCCAGCTTGAATACACCGGCGGGGACCGTGGCTGGAAAGGTGACGTACCGATAGTCCGCTTGAGCACTAGCCGTATCCGTGGCCTGGGCTGGACCTGTCAGCGCACGTCGCGCCAAGCACTGTGCGTTTCCATGCACTCCATGCTCGAAGACGCGCGCGCGGGGAGGCTCTGAACGATGAGGCCCGCAGTTTTCCTGGATCGGGATGGCGTTCTGAACCGGGCTATCCTCCGCGCAGGCAAGCCCTATCCGCCGGCAACGCTAGCCGAGCTTACTATTCTGCCTGGAGTGCGCGAGGCGTGCCGAAAGCTTCGAGAAGCCGGCTTCGCGCTGATTCTCATCACGAATCAGCCCGATATCGCACGCGGTTCCGTCTCCGCCGAACAAGTCGCGGAAATTAACGGACGATTGCAGCGCTACCTGCAACTGGACGACATCCGCGTCTGCCCTCACGACGATGCCGCGCAGTGCTTCTGCCGCAAGCCCAGGCCGGGCCTGTTGCTCCAGGCCGCGCACAGATGGAATATCGACTTGGCTGCCAGCTATATTGTCGGCGACCGCTGGCGCGACGTGGAAGCCGGACAGCGCGCTGGCTGCCAGGCAGTCTTCGTCGATTACGGCTACAGCGAACGGCGGCCCGATGGACCGTATTGGCCAGTCCACTCCCTGCGCGAAGCCGCGAACCTGATTCTTCGCGCGGTTCAAATGAGGTCGCTCCGCTATGCCTGACCTGCGTGCCGCTCTGCACGTGAAAATTTTCGCCGACGGCGCGGACTTGAAATCCATTCTCGATCTGGCCAAGAATCCGTGGATCCAGGGCTTTACCACCAACCCCACCTTGATGCGCCAGGCTGGGGTCAAAGACTACGAAGCGTTCGGGCGCGAATTGACGCGTCAGATCCCGGACCGACCGTTCTCGTTTGAAGTCCTCTCGGATGAATTCGACGAGATGGAATCCCAGGCGCTGAGCATCGCCTCCTGGGGCCAGAACGTCTACGTGAAAATCCCGGTCACAAACACACGCGGCCAAAGCTCGGCGCCGTTGATCCATCGCCTGGCGCGGCAAAGCGTCCAGATCAACGTTACCGCATTGATGACGCTGCAACAGGTGGACGACGTCCTGCCGAGTTTGAAGAATGGTCCCCCGAGTTGCATCTCGATCTTCGCCGGGCGCATGGCCGACGCCGGATGCGATCCGCTTCCCATCCTGCAAGCCGCGCTGGACCGCATTCGTCCGTACCCGCAGATCGAACTGATCTGGGCCAGCCCGCGCGAGCTCTTCAACGTCATGCAGGCGGACGCCATTGGCTGTCACATCATCACGGTGACGCACGACATCTTGAAGAAGCTGCCTCTACTGGGCAAAGATCTGAACGAATACTCGCTCGATACGGTAAAGATGTTCTTCAACGATGCCCGCGCCGCTGGCTTCACTCTGGAGCCGTGCGTCGCGAGCGCTCCCCGCGGCTGACGCACAATCTTTGTTTTTTTTCAGCACGCGACGATTTTGGTGGCGCGCGCAATCTTGCGTGCCGCGTCGGCACTCTTGCCGACGCTTGGTCTTGACGAACCCCCCACCAAGCGTTCACACGAGTGCGCAATGCCATATAGTTTTCCCGATACCGCGCAGTCTGCATTGAATGGTGGGGCGGACC
>JALYHQ010000158.1 GCA_030776455.1 Acidobacteriota bacterium
GTTGGGGATCGGGTATCGGGCGGCGTGGTACCTGGCGCGGCGGATCCGGCTGGGGAAGAAACTGGAGCCTTTCATCGTGTTTCGCGATGCGGTCCGGGATCTCTTGCAGGCGAAACCCGAGAGGAAAGCCTTAAAGGGACGCAAGCCAAAAGACTGGCGTCCCCAAGTTCGATCCAAGACCGGCAACTGAAGAGTGCGCCTACTCTCTGGTGCTGTTCCTGCGCTCGACGCGCATCATGACATTCCCGTTTTCCTTCACGGTGGTGTACTCGGCGGGAACCTCGAACAGCGATTGCGCCGGCTCGCCACGCTGCAGATTAGTGACCTGATAGGTAGTGGTTCCGATGCGAGGATCGGAGGTGGTGCTCAGGAGCGTGATCTGCAGTTCAGAGGAATACCAGGTCTCGCGAACCACTTCAATTGGGCGATCATTCCCGATCTCTCCGGCGGCGATGGAATTCGTAACCCGGCGCCCTTCAGCCACCACCCCGTTGATGGTTCGAGAGCCGAGCTGCTCCACTTTTTCGCTGCCGGATTTCAGCTCGGCACTGGCCGCGAGTCCCGCGGGCGGCTCGGCATGGCTGCGAATATTCGTAATGGTGAGCATCTCGCGCTCAGCCGTTCGCTTGGCATCACTTTCCTTACTCATGGCGCGATACTGAATGGTCTGGGTGGCGTGAGCCTCCTTGGCGCGGCTGTCCAGCACATACGTGGACTGTGCCACTGGGTCACTAATGAAGATGAACTTCATCTGCTCAGCGGAACCGGGATGTCCCAGGGTTTCCTCCCGGCGGGTGCGGCCTTCGCCGTCGCGCGCCACCGAGTTGGTGATCTTGCGAGTGATCCGGTTGCCGTCGGACAGAACCTGCACAGTCTCGGTGGAGGCCTCCGCGGTATAGGGAGCGCCCTTCACGACGCGCCCTTCGGCGAACTCGGCGGAGATGAATTTCGCATCGCCGGCGCCCATGCCGATGTGCGGCATTCCTTGAAACTGAAAAGTCCGAACTTCCTGGGCGAATGCGCCGAATCCTGCTGCCGAGCACATCGCCAAAATCAATTGCATCTTTCGCATTGCGGTTCTCCTGAAATGAAATAACTACTGCACAAATCTGACTGCGCGGGCTATTCCGTCCTGGCCGAGCAACATATCGGCCCGGATTCCTTCATTCGCACGTTCTTCATTCACCGGCAGTCCTACCAGCCGCATGGTGGACCGGGGGACCTGCACTCGCACCAGGGTGGCCGCCTCCGCAGGGGGGAGATCGCGTGCTTCGGGCAACGCGAAGAAGCTGGTGGCGACTTCGTTCGGCGGCGCAGGCGCCGGCGCGGGCCGCCGGACAATGTGGCGGCGTCGTGGCGCCGGCGTGACGGGGGCGGTTGAAATTGTCAGCGCCGGGGATGCGGGTTTGTACGTAATTGCTACGGGCGGGGGTGGGACGCTGGGGGGCCGCAGGAGTATTGCGAATAAAGCGGCCGCGGCGACCGTGGCGGCAATGGCCGGGATCCAGCGGAAGAGCTTTCGTTTTTTGGTTTCGCGGCGGAAGGCGGCTGTCAGGCGTGCTTCGAGCTCGGGCGAGGCTTCGCGGGGGGAAGATGCGGCGAGCGAGTGCAAGGCGGCGGTTAGTTCTCGTTCGTTATGCGTCATTTGTGATTACTCGTACGCTTCCTGACGGTCGCGGCTCCGAATGTGGGGTGGTGCGATGCCAGTGCGGGGATTGGTCTGAACGCATTTTTTCGATCAAGAGGGCGCGGCCGCGATGCAGCCGGGAGCGCACGGTTCCCAGCGGAACCCCGAGTACGCCGGATGCCTGCGCATAATCCATTTCGTGCAGATCGCAGAGCACTACGGCTTCGCGATAGTTCGCGGGTAGTGCGAGTACTGCCTGGCGCAGGGCGTCCACGCGCTCCTGGCGAGTGAGGTTGCCCAGGATATCGGCGTCATCCGCGAGATCGTCATAGGGCTCATCCAGGGCGATAACATACGTCCGTTCGCGCATCAGCGACTTTCGCACCATGTTCCGGGCTATGCCGTACAGGTAGGCGGAGAGTTCGCCGCGGGCGGCATCGTACTGTCCCGGGTCTCGAATCAGCGCCATGAACACCTCCTGCGTTACCTCCTCGGCCAACTCCGGCTTCCCGCTCATGTGCAGCGCATAGCGATACACCGAGCCATGCCGCCGGCGATAGAGCGCCGTAAAGGCCCGCTCCTCGCCGGAAGCCATGCGCCGCAACAGATCGACGTCGGTTTGTGCCTCTAGGGGAAGGGACATCGCTGAGTTTCGACGATCCGCAACGGCATTCTGTGAGGAATTGCCCGCCGCAAAGGGGAAAGTTCCCGAATCTTCAGCGAAGGTCGACAATGGTGGCGCCCCAGCCGCCCGCTTCCGGCGGCGCATCCGAGAAACCGGCGACAAACGGGCAGCGCCCCAGTACGCCTCGCACGATCTCGCGCTGTACGCCGATTCCCCGCCCGTGTATGATGCGCAATGCGCGAAATCCCAAACGGTGCGCTTCCTCCAGATACGCCTCGATGATGGGTTTCACGTCTTGCGGCGGCACGGTATGCAAGTCGAAGACATCGGTGATGGGAATTCGCAATGGCTCGTCGTCTTGGATGTGGCCGCACATCGAACAGTTGTTAGCCTATCAGTAGTGAACCCGCATGCAGAATACACTACACGCCTGGAACAACGGCGCGAAGCCGCCAGCCGCCTGCGCCAATCGCATCGCCGCACCGGCAACCTGAGATTGCTGACCGCGCTGGCCGCGGTCGCGGTGGGCTGGTTCGCTTTCGGGCAGCTGACCATATCACCCGCGTGGATTATCCTTCCCGCGGCGCTGTTCGCGGGCCTGGTGGTGTTTCACGCTCGCATCCTGCGCGAGTATGATCTGGCGAGCCGAGCCGCCGGCTACTACGAGCACGGACTGGCGCGGCTAGAGGATCGCTGGAGCGGGATGGGCGAAGCCGGCGAGCGCTTCTGCGATCCGCATCACGTCTACTCGGACGATCTGGATCTGTTCGGCAAAGGCTCGCTGTTTCAACTCTTGTCGACTGCACGCACTCGCGCCGGCGAGGACACGCTGGCGGGATGGCTGCTGGAGCATCCGGACGCGGGCGAAGTGCGGGCGCGGCAGCAGGGCGTCGCGGAACTGCGTCCCAGCCTGGATCTTCGCGAGCGGCTGGCGGTGCATGGCGAGACCGTGCGTTCCGGAATCCATCCGGCCGCCGTCACCGCCTGGGGGGCACAGCCGGAGGTACGCTTTCCACCGGGCAGCCGGATTTTCGCGCCGCTGGTTGCGGCTTCGGCGCTGATCACATTCTGTCTGTATATGGCGGGAGTAACGAATCGCACGCCCTTTTTGATCGCGCTGGCCGTGGTCTTCGCGGTATGGTTCGTTCTGCGGGCGCCGACAGTACAAGTAATGAATGCGGTAGAGGCGCCGGCCCGCGATCTGGCTTTGCTGGCCGAATTACTGCGGATTCTGGAGGACCAGCATTTTGCGGCTCCGCTGCTGGCGGATTTGCATGCACGTCTCAGCGCGAGCGGACTGGTGGCATCGAAACGCATCGCCAGGCTGCGACGCCTGGTTTCGCTGCTGGACTGGCAGCGGCACATGGTCTTCGCGCCGGTTGCCATCGTGCTGCTGTGGGGTCCGCAGCTCGCGCTGGCTATCGAATCCTGGCGACGGCACGCGGGAAAGGCGATTGGAACATGGATCGCAACGGTGGGCGAATTCGAAGCGCTGCTCGCGTTGGCGGGTTACGCTTTCGAGCATCCGCGGGATCCTTTTCCCGAGTTCACGGACGCGCCGGCCTTGTTTGAAGCCGATGGACTGGGCCATCCGCTGATGCCCGAGGCAAAATCCATTCGCAACAGCCTGCGGATTGGCGGCGAATTGCGCCTGCTGGTGGTCAGCGGATCCAATATGTCCGGCAAGAGCACGCTGCTGCGGTCCATCGGGCTGAACTCCGTGCTGGCATGGGCTGGAGCGCCGGTGCGGGCGCGCAAACTGGCCCTCTCAAAGGTCCGAATCGGCGCCTCCATTCGCATTGTGGATTCCCTGCAGGAGGGAAAATCGCGATTCTATGCGGAGATCACGCGCCTGCGCCAGATTCTGGATCTGACGGCAGGCGGAGCTCCGGTTCTGTTTCTGATTGACGAGATGCTTAGCGGGACCAATTCACACGACCGGCGGATCGGGGCCGAGGCAATTGTGCGCGGGCTGCTGGATCGCGGAGCTTTTGGATTGATCACGACGCATGACCTCGCGCTGGCGGATATCCCGGGCAAGCTGGCGCATCCGGCGGTGAATGTTCATTTTGAGGATTCGATTGCGGACGGGAGCATTCATTTTGATTACTTGTTGAGGCCGGGAGTGGTGGAGCATAGTAACGCGCTGGAGTTGATGCGGTCAGTGGGGCTGGAGGTTTGACCGGCCGGGGGGCCGGCTGCAGGCCAGGCGGCCTGCCGCACATTGCTTAGTTGTGGAGAGGTAGCAGGGTGCCGGTCAGATGGATCTGGCGGCGGCCGCTTTCTAAGTCCAGGACCAGACGGCCGTCGGCCTGGCTGGCGCCTTGGCCGGTCAACGTGTCGGGACCTTGCAGGGCCTGCAGGTTCCAGAGTTGTAAACGGCCGGTTTTCAGGCGATAGCTGCCGGCGATTTCGCGCAGATCGGCATCCGGGCCGAGCTGGACTGAGCGCGCGTTGAAGGTGCCCTCTCCGTGCGCGTTCAGAAGCAGGTCCAGGCCGAGGCCGGCGGTGGCCAGATCGCCATCGAAGTCCAGTTTTCCGCCGCGGTAATCGACTCCAGCGAAATGACCCGAAAGACGCCACGCGGGCGCCGCTCCGCCGAGGTCCAGCAGGATCTTTCCGGCGGCTTCCATGTCCTGATGCGCCAGCTCGACGTTGGAGAATCGCACGGCCGATCCATTCCAGCTGAGCCGCGCGCGAAACTCGCCCAGCGAAGTGTCGCCATGGCGCAGGTTTTTCACGGTGAGGAGACCCTCGATGCGGCGGTTCTCAAGCCATGCGGGCGGCGACGCGCGGCGGAAACGGAACGTGCGGGCCAGGAAGCCTTCCTGGCGGGTCAACGACGGCAGGAATAATCTTTCGAGCTCCGCCAGGTCGGCTTCCGGGATGGTCAGCTTCATCCGGTGCGCCCGCTGCGCGCCGGCCTGATAGCGATACTCTCCTTCCACGCTCATCTCGCCGGCGTGTCCGCGCAGCCGCACGATATGCACCTGTCCCGCGTCCACTTGGACCGCCGCGGAGGTAATCCGCAGCGGCGCCGCGAGCCCGGGCACATCCGCGAGCACGTTCTGCAATTCATACTCGCCAGACCAGGATGCAGCTTCGCCATCCTTGCGCTGGAACTCCAGCCATCCTCGCCAGGAACCTTGACGCAGGCTGTCCATCAGCGGAAGCGCGGACGAAGCCAGCAGCCGGCCGGCACCGGAATGCAGTTCCGCCAAATTCATCTGACGGGTCGCGATCTTGACGCCCAGCTCCCCGTTATCCATGGCATAACGCGCTTCAATCTCGGCCGTCTGCCCGTTATCGGTGCGCACTTCCACCGGCTCCAGGTCCAGCCGGTTCTTCGCGACCCGGAGGTGCGCCTCGCCAAACTCCAGCGAACCGCTGCGCGCGGACTTCAGCGCGGCCTTGTCCAGGGCCAGTTCGCCTTGCAGCCCGTCCGTCTGCGAATATCCCAGAACGCCATTAATAGCGCCGCCCACCTGAATATCCGGCGGCAGCTGCACGCCGAGATTGCGTCCCAGCTCCAGAGTGGACAGCGCGGGCAACTCATGCAAGACCAGCGACGCCGCCCAGCGCGCATCGCCGAGATAATCGCTGAGCCGGAATTTCACCTGCACCGGGGGCTTCTTGTTGTCGACGGCGACGGTCTCGACGCTTAAATCATGCCCGCGCAGGTCCAGCAGGCCTCCCAGTTTCAAAGTCCAGCCGCCACCCTTTACCGGCGTCATGTCCCAGCGATGAATCTCGCTGAGATTGACATCGCCGGTGATATCCAGTTTCTCGAGAGGACCGGCCAGCTTCGCGCGCGCGGTGACGAATCCGTTGACGCCGATGTCGCGCGCATCGAACAACGTGATCAGCTCCGAGAGCGAAGTGCGCTCCATTTCCACGAACATATTGAGCCGGTCCGCCCCGCTCGATGGGTGCAGCGATCCTCGGCCGGTCAGGAGACCGAAACCCTGGGCCGTGCGGTCCGTGCGCGCCGGCGCTCCTGAGAAGCGAATGACGATATCGCCCTTCTGGCTGGGGTAAATATCCAGGTCCGCATTGCTAATGTAAAAAGCCGACTTGGTAGCGCCGAATTTAAAGTTCAAACGCCCTGAGCTGATTTGAATGTCCGGCACGGATGGGCGGCTGGCCCTTTCGATGAAAGGCTGGATGTTCCAGCCCGACGCATCGGTCTTGACGAAGTTGAAGCTGGTGGATCCCGAAGAGATCAGGCGAAGATTCGCGAATTCCAGGCGGCCGGAAAGGAGGCTGCTCAGTTTGATTCGCGCAGTGATGGAATCCACGTGCGCGAAAGGCTCGATGCCGAAGCGCGGATCGTCGTCAATCAGCACGTTGTCCAGGGTGAATCCTGGGCCGGCGAACAGACTGAGATGTACCTCGCCGATATGCACGGGGCGTCCCAAAGACGCTTCAAGAGCTTTTTCGATCCGAGGGCGGAAGCGATCGGCGCTGAGCCGCGGGGCCAGCAGACCGATTACAATCACCAGCGCCAGCGCGATGACCAGCAATCGCCGTATCATGTCCGCACCGCCGCTTCGATAAGCTTCGCGTAAGCCGCCGGATCGTCCACGTCTTCCAGCACGCCGGGATCTTCCACCAGCACCAGTCGCGTAACGTCGCGATACCGGGTCAGAACATCGGGAACCTGTGCGTCCACCCGCAGACTCAGGATCTCATCAGCCACCTGACGCGCAATGCAGACGGGATGGCCCCGGCGCCCATCGTAAACCGGCTTGGTGACTGGAGCGGCGTGCTCGATGAACGACGCCGCCAGCGAGGCGAGCGTAGCCGCATCGACGGCGGGATGGTCCACCAGCGTGAAAAGCACGCCGTCGGCACTCGCCGGCAGCTCGTGGAACGCACACTGGAACGACCTCAGCATGCCTCGATCGGGATCGGGATTCACGACGAACCGCGCCTCGTCCGCTCGGCGCAACCCGGTGCGAATTCGTTCCGCGTCATTTCCGAGAACTACTATCACTGGATCGCAGACGGTGCTGAAGAGTCCGATCAGCCGGTCCAGAAAAGTTTCGCCGCGAAAATCCAACAGCGCCTTGGGACTTCCCATTCTGCTGGATGCGCCCGCCGCCAATATTACGCCGGCGATCACTTCAGCAGCGCCTTGACACGCTCATTCGCGAATACCGACATGGACAAACCGCGCCACTCCGACTCCGGATTGCGCCGCACGGCAATCATTTCGGCCACCACGGAGACGGCGATCTCTTCGGGCGTGATGGCGCCGATTTCGAAACCCATGGGCGCGAAAACGCGCTCAAAGGCGGCGCGCGGGAAGCCTTCCTTTTCCAGTTCCTTGATGACGCCGATTACCTTGCGCTTGCTGCCGATCATGGCGATATACCGGGCGTTAGTAGTGATAGCCCACTGCAGCACGCGCATGTCATCGCGATGGCCGCGGGTGACGATGATCAGGTAGCTGGTGTCGCGAACGTTGAGTTTCGGGAAAACTTCCTCGTACTCTTCAGCGAAAACTTCGTCGGCGTCGGGGAACCGTTCGCGGTTGGCGAAAGCCTCGCGATTATCCACGATGACCGTGGCGAATCCCGCGAGGCTCGCGACCTTGGACAAGCTCTTTGAGATATGGCCTGCGCCGAAAATGTACGCGCGCGGCTGCGGCACGATGGGTTCCACGAATACGTTCAATTGCCCCCCGCAGATCAGCCCGTTGTCGTATGCCGCGTCCTGCCCCAGGCTGAAATTCAGATGCCGAGGACGCTCGGTTTCCATCACCTCGCGCGCGGCGTTCCAGACCTCCGCTTCGACGCAGCCGCCACCGATAGTGCCGGTCATGGAGCCGTCTTCGCGCACCAGCAGCTTCGCGCTTTCATAGCTGGGAATGGACCCGTTTACCTGAACGATAGTGGCTAGCGCGCATTTCTGTCCCAGTCGGCGCAGGCGCACGACTTCGTCGTAAATGTCCATTCAACTTAATTATAGTGTGGCGGGCTTGACGGCCGGATGGCTATCCTAAAGGTGATATCCGCCAGGGTCGGCGCTTCGGCTTTACGGGAACTTCCTCGACTATCACTCCCATATTAGTAGGGCCAACATCTAGGACCGCTTCGATCTTCACTTCATCACCATTCCGAATGGTCACCGTCAATGCCCGTGTTTTGAAGCCGGGGGCGGCAATTGTGAATCGGGAATCTCCCATTGGAAGATCAGTCAAAACTATCTCGCCCACTCCGTCCGTTTGCGCTGTCCTCATAACTTTGTCATCTGATCCCAGCAGCGAGACCACGGCTCCCGGAAGTACCGCTTCGGTCACGTCAGTCACCCGGATACGAACCCGGCCCATCTGCGCCATCAACGGAGAGATCGCCGTCAATAGCGCTCCCACCATCACCGCGCGCCGGGTGCGATGTTCGGGCGGCGACTCCTCGCTCAACAATCCACACACATGCCCATCCGATTCCCGCCAGACTTGATCCAGTTCCGCCTGAGAGTACTGATCTAACGCGCGCACGGACTTTCGGCAAACGTCGCAATAGCGTTCGCGCCCTTCACCCTGCAATTCAGTCCACTTTTTCGGACAGGGAGTCGCAATGGAGAAGCGTGAACTCACGGCATTATTGTAGCTCTGCCCTGCGGCACAATGGAGCGAGCATGGTGAAGACGATCATTTTCGATCTCGGCAATGTCATCGTTCCCTTCGATTTCAAGCGCGCGTACGCCAGGATGGAGGCACTCTCTCCCTATGCCGCGGCTGAGATTCTGACGCGGCTGAGGGCCACCGATCTGGTCAACCGGTTCGAGACTGGTCGAATCGGCGCGGAGGGCTTCGTTTCAGAGCTGTCTCGCATGTTGGAATTGAAAACGACCCACCGAGAATTTTACGACGTGTTCAACTGTATCTTTCTGCCGGAGCCGCTTCTGCCGGAGTCGCTGCTGATTGCTCTTCGCGAGCGCTACCGGCTGCTGCTTCTCTCCAACACGAATCCGATCCATTTCGAGATGATCGAGCGAACGTATCCGCTGTTGCGGCACTTTCACCACAGCGTGCTGTCGTACCAGGTAGGCGCCGCCAAGCCTTCGCCACAAATTTACGAAGAGGCGCTGCTGAGAGCTGAGTGTGGCCCGGACGAGTGCGTCTTTTTCGACGACATAGCCGCCTACGTGGAGGCAGCGCGAGGGGCCGGGATCGACGCGGTGCAGTTTCAATCGGCGGGACAGGTAGAAGAGGAGCTGCGCCGGCGCGGAGTCACCTGGTAATCCGGGCCAGCTCGGCGAGATCCAGGCGGCCGGTATAGATGGCCATGCCCAGCGCTGCATCGATGCCAAGTCGCGCCAACTCGCGAATCTCTTCAATAGTGGTGATGCCTCCGGCAGCCGTGATTTCGTGCACGGTAGCGGCCCGCAGCCGGCGGAACCAGTCGAGGTCGGTGCCTTGCATCATCCCTTCCTTATCCACGTAGGTGCACAGGAAGCCGGAGCACCACGGTTCCAGGCGGCGCACCACGTCTTCAGCGGTGAACTCGGTAGCTTCGCGCCAGCCTTTGACTACGATGCGTCCATTCTTGGAATCGAGCGCGATGATCATTCGATCCGGTGTGACTGCGCCGGCGATTTCTTCAAGCAGCGGCTGATTGAACGCGGCGGTGCCCACGATGATTCGATGCGCGCCCTGGTCAAGCAGGTGGCGCGCGCGCTCGGCCGAGCGGACGCCGCCGCCGATACGGCACACGGCGCGCGCGGCAATCCACTTCACCAGTTCGTCGTTATTGCCCGATCCCATGGCGGCGTCAAGATCGATTACCTGGATCTGGGGAAAAGCCGAAAAGCGGTTCAATACTTGTTGCGGATCGTCCTCTTCGAGCGCCTTTTCGCGGCCCTGGATGAGCTGGACAATCTTGCCGCCCATAATGTCGATGCAGGGTACGATCATGGCGCAGGTCTCACGGGAATATTTTGGGAATGTAGATAAGCTTTCAGATCGGCCACCGTGTAAGTGCCGTAGTGGAATACGCTCGCCGCAAGGGCCGCATCCGCTTCGCCCTCGGTGAGGACGCGTTCGAAGTCCTCCGGCTTCCCCGCCCCGCCGGATGCGATCACCGGGATGTGCGTAGCGCGAGAAACCGTGCGAGTGAGATCGCAATCGAAGCCGGTCTGCGCGCCGTCGGTATCCATGGATGTGAGCAGGATCTCTCCCGCGCCGAGCGATTCGCCCTGGCGCGCCCATTCGATGGCGTCGATGCCCTCATCGTCGCGGCCGCCGCGCGTGTAGACGTTCCAGCTCCTCCGTTGCGGGTTGCGGCGCGCGTCGATCGCCAGCACCACGGCCTGCGCGCCGAACTCCTGACTCAACTCGGAAATCAGCTCGGGACGGCGGACCGCAGCGGTGTTGACGCTCACCTTGTCGGCGCCCGAGAGCAGGATACGGCGCGCATCCGCTACGG
>JALYHQ010000159.1 GCA_030776455.1 Acidobacteriota bacterium
TCGTTGATCCACTCGCGGGCGAACTGGCCGGATTGTACTTCGCCGAGGATCTTTTTCATTTCGGCGCGGGTCTCCTCATTCACGATGCGAGGGCCGCGTGTGTAGTCGCCGTACTCGGCGGTGTCGGATACCGAATAGCGCATGTAAGCCAAGCCTCCCTCCTGAATAAGATCGACAATCAGCTTCAATTCATGCAGGCACTCGAAGTAGGCAATTTCGGGGGCGTATCCGGCGTCTACCAGGGTCTCGAAACCGGCGCGGATCAGCTCGCTGACGCCGCCGCATAAGACTGCCTGCTCGCCGAACAGGTCGCTTTCGGTCTCTTCTTTGAATGTAGTCTCGATTACACCCGCCTTGAGGCAGCCGAGGGCGCGGGCATACGCCAGCGCGTTCTCGAGGGCGTTGCCGGAGGGATCCTGAGCTACCGCGACCAGCGCGGGCACGCCTACGCCTTCCGTGAACAGCTCGCGGACGCGATGGCCTGGGGCCTTGGGGGCGATCATCGACACATCGACGTCGGCCGGAGCTTGAATCTGTCCGAAGTGGATATTGAAGCCGTGGGCGAACATCAGCGTCTTGCCGGCGGTCATATGAGGCGCGATTTCCTGGTTGTAGAGATCGCCCTGGATATGGTCGGCCACCAGGATCATGACGACATCTGCCGCGGCGGCTGCTTCCGCGGTGCTGAGCACTCTCAATCCAGCCGCTTCGGCTTTGGCGCGGCTTTGGCTGCCCGGATAGAGCCCAACCACCACGTTGATGCCGCTGTCGCGCAGGTTCAGCGCGTGGGCGTGGCCTTGGCTGCCATAACCGATGATCGCAACCGTCTTGTTCTCGTACAGGGCGAGGTCGCCGTCTTTTTCGTAGAATCGTTTAGCCATTGGATACCTTCAGTCTGTCTTCCTTGGGAACCGGCGGCGAGAGGCGCAGCCGTTTTGATTCCAGGGTAACAGCGACGACGCCGGACCGGGTGACTTCGATCTCGCCGTAGCTGCGCATCACGTCGATAAACTCGTCCATCTTTTCGGCATCGCCGGTGCCTTCGAGCGCGAAGCCTTCGGTGGAAGAATCCACCACGCGGGCGCCGAAGATTTCGGCTTCCTTGAGGATTGCGGCACGGGTGGCCAGGGACGTACGGACGCGAACTAAAACCAGCTCGCGCCGGACCGATGGACTGTCCGTAAGATCCGTCGCTTGAAGCACATTCACCAGTTTATTCATCTGTTTGATTACCTGGGCGCGCAGTGTGGCGTGTACGTCCACGGCGATGCTCATGCGGGACAGCTCAGGGTCCAGCGTGCGGGCCACGGTCAGGCTCTCAATGTTGTATCCGCGGGCGCTGAGGAGTCCGGTAACACGCATCAGCGCGCCGGGCTTGTTCTCCACCAGCAGGGAAATGATTTGCAGCATGCGGCTAAGCCTCCACCGGCTGCGGCGGGCCGAGCACCATCTCGTTAACCGCTCCACCGGCCGGCACCATGGGATACACGTTTTCGAAGGGCGTTACCTGGACATTCAGAAGATACGGACCTGGCTCGCGGACGGCTTCTTCCAGGGCGCTGACCAGGTCGCCCGGTTTGTTGATGGTACGGCCCTTGAAACCATAAGCACCCGCCAGCTTTTCGGCATCCGGGAAAGAGTCCAATTGAACCTGGGAGAGGCGGTTGTTGTAGAACAGCTCCTGCCATTGGCGGACCATGCCCAGGTATCCGTTGTTCATGATGATGATCTTGATAGGCAGCGCGTGATTCGCGATGGTGGCCAGCTCGGGAATGGACATCTGGAAGCCGCCGTCGCCCACGATGGAAAAGACCAGCTTGTCGGGGCGCGCGAACTGGGCGCCGATGGCCGCGGGCAGTCCGAAGCCCATGGATCCGAGGCCGCCGGAATTGATCCATAGCCGGGGCTCATCAAAGCGGACGAATTGAGCAGCCCACATCTGGTGCTGTCCAACGTCGGAAGTAACGATGGCTTTGCCGCCGGAGAGCCGGTCGATTTCGCGCATCAGGTGCTGCGGCTTGATCTCGGTGGTGGAAATTTCGGGAGTCAGCGGATGTTCGTTCTTCCAGTCGCGGAGCTGATTGCGCCAGGACTCGCGCTTGGATTGGTTCTGGGCGCTCTGGGCGGCTTCGAGTTCCTTGAGACAGACGTTGAGTTTCTTCAGGACACGTTTCACGTCGCCGACGATAGGCAGATCGGCGGTGCGATTCTTGCCGATTTCGGCGGGATCGATGTCGACGTGGATCACCTTGGCATGCGGCGCGAAGGCCGCCAGGCGGCCGGTAACGCGGTCATCAAAGCGAACGCCGAGCGCAATGAGGAGATCGGTATGGGTCATGCCCATGTTGGCTGCATAGCTGCCGTGCATCCCGGGCATGCTCACGTAATTGGGATGTGCGGCAGGCATCGCACCCAGTCCCATAAGTGTTGTGACTGTGGGAGCGCCCAGCGTCTCCGCCAGTTCGCGCAGGTCTTCGGAAGCCTCGGCTGCGATGACGCCGCCGCCCGCGTAGATAAAGGGCCGCTCGGCGTCCCACATCATCTGGGCCGCTCGCCGGATCTGGCCGGTGTGTCCTTCGGTGTAGACTTTGTAGCCGGGCAGATGGATGGAAGAGACCGGGCTGTAGTGCGCCTGTCCGGTGAGCACGTCCTTGGTTACGTCCACCAGCACCGGGCCGGGACGTCCGCTGGCCGCGATATAAAACGCTTCGTGGAGAGCCTGGGGAAGCTCGGCGATATTCTTCACCAGGAAATTGTGTTTGGTGCAGGAGCGGGTGATGCCGAAGGTGTCGGCTTCTTGAAACGCATCGCTGCCCATGAGCTTTGACGAAACCTGACCCGTGATGGCAACCACGGGAATAGAATCCATCATCGCGTCGACCAGGCCGGTGACCAGGTTGGTGGCGCCGGGGCCCGAAGTGGCGCAGCAGACTCCAACGCGCCCGGTGGAGCGCGCGTAGCCTTCGGCCGCGAAGCAGGCGTTCTGCTCGTGACGGACGAGAACGTGCTTGATCGGATGATCGTACATGGCGTCGTATAGAGGTAGCGTGACGCCGCCCGGATAGCCGAAGATGCAGTGAACGTCTTCGCGGACCAAGCACTCCAGCAGGATCCTGGCTCCGGACATCAAGGGTGCATTTGTATTCGCCATCGTAGCCTTAAGCTGCTCCTAAGAAACGAAAAAGGCCACCGGCCGGGGCTTTGTTCCCCGCCGGCGGCCTCGGAAGTTCCAAACTCCGAAGTGGCCTCAGGCGGGGCCGGGTACGGCCACCTGAATAATAATGCCAACCAGCTTCGTAAGCAGATCTTTCTGGAGAAGAACCGGAGCGCAGGAACCCGGTAGGGTCCTTCCGCGGCCTTCGGTGCTTCCCAGATTGATCATTGAGTCTAGAGTACCCTACAAGTTCGGCAAATGCAAGGTGGAATCAGCATAAAAACGGCTAATGCTGGTATTGAGCCATCGATAAGCCATCGACCGGATGGGCAGGACGGCTTTAGCTGGATAGAAAACTCGGAAACCATGTATACTATCCGTGGGTTCTATCCACATGCCGATTGCCGCTTCCCCCTTCGCCAGAGCTCGTCGAATCTTTACCCGACGCCGCGGCATGCTGCGCACTCGCGACGCCATCCGCCTTGGAATCCATCCCAGGACGCTGTACGCACTGCGCTACAGCGGGCAAATTGAGCGCGTGGGACGGGGGCTGTACCGGCTCTCAACTGCACCTCCGCTTACTAGCCCGGATCTGGTGCCGGTCGCAATTCGGCTACCACGCGCGGTAATCTGCCTGATCTCGGCGCTGGCGCACCACGGTCTCACCACGCAGGTCCCGCATGCCGTCGATCTTGCGCTGCAGAGTCACGCTCAGATTCCGAAGATCGATGGTGTTCCGCTGCGCGTGTTCTGGTACTCCCAGCCGTCATTCGGCGCCGGCGTCGACGTCGTGAGGATTGACCGGGTTCCCGTGCGGATCTATTCGCCTGAGAAAACCATCGCCGACTGCTTCAAGTACCGGAACAAGATCGGACTGGACATGGCTATTGAAGCCCTGCGGGCGTGGAGAGAGCGCACTAAGAAACCGAACTTCCAGGCACTGTCGAAGTTCGCCCGGATTGACCGTGTCGAGCGAGTGATGCGGCCGTACCTTGAGGCGCTGCTATGAGCGGCGCGGACTGGGCGCATCGGTTCGCCAACGCCTGCTTAATCGGGCTCGCGCGGAAGGGCGGCCGTTTCAAGAACTGCTCCAATACTTCGCCATGGAGCGGTTTCTCTATCGGCTGGCGAAGTCCCCGTTCGCGGATCGTTTTATCTTGAAGGGCGCGCTTCTGCTGACCGCGTGGCGCGCGCCACTCTCTCGGCCCACGATGGATATCGATCTGGCCGGAAGGAGCAGCCACGAGTTGGAGCATATTCGTGCGCTAACCGGCAAGGTATGCGAGTTCAAAACTGAACCCGACGGAATCGCATTCGACCCTGTCTCCATCGAGGTGAGCCGGATCAAAGAAGACGCCGACTATGAAGGTGTCCGCGTCCGCTTTCAAGCCACTCTCGCCAGAGCGAGAATCCCGATGCAAATCGATATCGGTTTCGGGGATGTCATTGTTCCGCAGCCGATCATAGTTGAATATCCGGCGCTACTCGAGTTCCCGCCGCCAGTCCTCCACGCTTATCCAAAGGAGACTGTTGTTGCCGAAAAACTCGAAGCGTTGACCATGCTTGGACTCCTCAACAGCCGTCTCAAGGACTACTACGATATTGCATTGCTGGCGCGCTTATATCCGTTCGATGGCGCGCTTCTGACCGAAGCAATTCGTTCGACGTTTCGGCACCGTGGGACCGTGATCGAGGCCATTCCGGTTGGGCTGACCGAAGCTTTCAGCTCAGACCCCGCGAGAGGTGTGCAGTGGCGGGCGTTCGTTCGGAGGAGCCGGCTTGATTCGGATTTTGGGTTGGACGGATTAGTGGCTGAAGTTCGAAGCTTTGCTTCGCCGCCGTTGGCAGCCACCGCTCGAAGCGCTGCGTTTCATTCCCAGTGGCAGCCCGGTGGGCCTTGGACCAAGGACTGAAAACTCACTCCTCGCGCAGCGACATCATCGGGTCCACCCGCGCAGCCCGGCGCGCCGGGACCCAACTAGCCAGAAGCGCGACTGCGGCCAGCAGCGCCGGGACGCTCACGAAGATCAGCGGATCGCGCGGGCCGATGCCGTAGAGCAGCGTTGTTAATCCACGGGTGAGTGCGAGGGCGGCCAGCGTCCCAGCGGCGATGCCGGCTAGCGTGACACCCAGCGCGTTACGCAGCACCATTCGCAATACGTCGCCGCCTTGCGCGCCTAAGGCCATGCGGATCCCGATTTCTCGCGCTCTCCGCGTGACTGCGTAGGACATGGTGCCGTATACACCGACGCAAGCGAGGACCAGGGCCAGCACCGAGAACATCGCGATGAGCCAGGTTCGGAAACGCTGCTGCCCGACCGACTGGTTAATCAGGCGATCCAAGGTAGATACCTCCGTCAGCGGCATGTCCCTATCCAGCTCTTTCACCGCGGCGCGCAAGCCGCCGGCCAGCACCGCCGGGTCGGCGCCGGAATGAACTACGAAGGTTACTCCGCGCCCCACCACATTCAACGCTCCCGCGGACATTTGAGCGTAGGGAATGTACAACTCGGGCCCAGGCTCCTGATCTAGCGTTAGGTGCTTCACATTGCCGACCACGCCAACCACAGTGCGCCAAGGTCCGTCCACGTTAATGCGATGGCCCAGCGCATCGGCGGGATGGCGGGGCCAGAAGCGTTTCGCCACCGCCTCATTTACTACGATGGCCTCGGCAGAGTGTTCGGCATCGTGTTCGTCGAGGTCCCTTCCGGCACGCAGAGGAATTCCGATGGCGCGAAAGTAGCCAGGGCTGACGCCGCGTGCCTGGGCGATAAAATCCTGCCCCGCAGGCGCTGCTTGGCCTTCCACTTCGTAGCCATTGCCCCAGTCCTGGCCGCTGAACGGGAGATGCGTGGTGATTCCGGCTGCATCCGCCCCAGGCAGCGACCGAACTCGATCCTGCATGGTTCGCGTAAATCGCACCATGCTGGGCGCATCCGGATAACGCGCTTCCTGCAGGGAGGCAGCCGCTGTGAACACATGGTCGGGCCGGAACCCAGGATTCACCCCCTCCAGAAGGACGAAACTGCGCAGCATCAGACCCGCGCCGATGAGCAACACCATCGAGAGCGCGATTTCGGCGAACACCAGTACTCCACGCAGCCGCATAAAGCCGCCACTGGCGCTTGATTTTCCGCTCTGCTTCAAGGCATCGCCCCACTCGCGCCGCGAGCCTGCAAGGGCCGGTGCAAGTCCGAACAGCAACCCTGTAACGACGCTGGCGAGGGCGGTGAAGCACAGCACCCAGGCGTCCATATGGACATGTTCCATACGGGCGATCTCTTTCGGACTGAGAGCGATGAGGGCATCCACGCCCCATACCGCCAGCATCAGGCCAAGTGCGCCGCCCATCACCGCAAGCAGAACCGATTCCGTAAGCGTCTGCGCGATCAGGCGGCCGCGTCCAGCCCCCAGAGCAGCGCGGATGGCCATCTCGCGCTGGCGGGCCGTGGCCCGCGCCAGCATCAGGCTGGCGACGTTCGCGCATGCGATTAGCAGCACGAATCCCACTGCGATCATCAGAACCAGCAGCGGACGACGTACTCCACCGCTCACCATCGCTTCGAGCGACTCCTGTTGGAAGCGGCGATTGGCACCTGGGGCCAGCGCCAGCCACTGGGGCAGGGAATCCAACTCGGCTCTTACGCGTTCCCGAGTGATGCCGGGCTTCATGCGTCCAAACGCGCGAAAGAAATGCGCGTCGGGGTTCTTCGCAAAGAATCCGCGATTCATTGCCACGGGTACCCATAGCTTGTACTGGCGTGCCGGAAACTCGAAGCCTTCGGGCATCACTCCGATCACGCGGTAACTTTCATTGTTGAGGTTCAGGTCCTGTCCGAGGATTCCGGCATCGGAGGAAAACTTGGACGCCCACAGGCTATGGCTCAAGACCACAACATGATCGCGTTCCGGCGCATCTTCTCCGGGTGCGAACGTGCGCCCTAAAGCGGCATTCACACCAAGCAGCCGGAACAGGGAAGCGGTGGCGCGCTGACCGAGGATCAATTCAGCATCGCCGCGACCGGTTAGCGTGAACCCGGAGCCGGTGTAGGCGGAGAAATCGTCGAAGACTTGGGTCCGCTTGCTCCATTCTTGAAACTCGCGGCTCGA
The DNA here is from genome assembly GCA_030776455.1 of Acidobacteriota bacterium. Lineage (GTDB taxonomy): Bacteria > Acidobacteriota > Terriglobia > Bryobacterales > Bryobacteraceae > JALYHQ01. The sequence goes on from JALYHQ010000159.1 coordinate 7,265, forward strand.
AAGGTTGACGTGGTCTTCGCCGGGCATGCTTTGCCACACCTGAGTCAGGCGCCCCGGATCGCGATAGGGAAGCGGGCGCAGCAGCAGCGAGTTCACCACGCTAAAGATGGCTGTGTTCGCCCCGATTCCGAGGGCCAGAGCGGCGACGGCGATCAGCGAAAATCCGGGATTCTGGCGCAGGCTGCGCAGGGCGTAACGAAGGTCGTGTCCGAGCAACGTCATGGCAGGGGTAAAGCAGGTGAGGGTCCGAACCTTTATGCAGCGTCTGCAATCACTTAGGCTGTCAGCGGTGTTCAGTTTCGAGAATATCGCGTCCAGGATGCGACAATAGAGTTTTACGCCATGATTCAGCTCTCCGCGGCCGGCAAGAGGTTCGGCCCCAAACTCCTCTTCGAAAACCTCAACTGGCTGATCACCACGCGTGATCGGACTGGTCTGGTGGGCGCCAATGGCACCGGCAAATCCACGATTCTCAAGGTGCTGGCGGGGATGGAAAGCCTGGATTATGGCACCCTCAGCACAACGAAGGGCATCAGCGCCGGATACCTGCCGCAGGATGGGCTGGAGCTTTCGGGGCGCTCGGTTTTTGGCGAGTGCATGTCGGTTTTCGCGGGTCTCCAGGACATGGAGCGCGAGATGGAGGATCTGACGCGACGCATGTCGGAGATCGATCCGGCGTCGCTCGAGTACGGCGAGGTGGCGGACCGTTTCCATCGCATCGAGAGTGAGTTCGGCGCGCGCGATGGGTACGCGCTCGAAGCGCAAGTTGGCACCGTGCTGGCCGGATTAGGCTTTCCTTCTTCCGATTGGAAGCGGCGCACCGAGGAATTTTCGGGCGGCTGGCAAATGCGTATCGCGCTGGCGAAGCTGCTGCTCGAAAAGCCGAACATGCTATTGCTGGACGAGCCCACCAACCATCTGGATCTCGAAGCTCGCAATTGGCTGGAGCAGTATCTGGGGGATTATCCCTACGCCTTTGTGCTGATCTCGCACGATCGCTATTTTCTGGATGTCACGGTGAACAAGATCATCGAGATCTGGAACAAGGGCGTGCATTTCTATAGCGGTAACTACGAGAAGTATCTGGCGCAGCGCACGGAGCGCAAGGAACAGCTGGAAGCCGCGTACCGCAACCAGCGCGAGCGCATCGAGCAACTGGAAGCGTTCATCAATCGCTTCCGTTATCAGGCCACCAAGGCCAAGCAGGTGCAGAGCCGCATCAAGGAGCTCGACAAGATCGAGCGCATCGAGCTGCCGCCGGACGAAAAGACGATTCACTTCTCATTTCCGCAGCCTAAGCCCAGCGGGCGCATCGTGGCTGAGTTTCACAATGTCGCCAAGAGCTACGGCGAGAAGCACGTTTTCAGCGGCGTGGATTTCATCATCGAGCGCGGCGACCGCATCGCGCTAGTTGGAATCAACGGCGCCGGCAAGTCGACGCTGATTAAGCTGCTGTCCGGAACCGAGGCGCTGACGCGCGGCGAATACAAGCTGGGGCACAACGTAGAGCCGGATTACTTCGCGCAGGATCAGTACAAGGAGCTGGACACGAACGCGCGCATGCTGGACGATCTGGCGTCGGTCGCGGTCCGGTCGTCCAATACGGAGCTGCGCAATCTGCTGGGCTGTTTTCTGTTCTCCGAGGATGATGTCTTCAAGCGCATCGGCGTGCTCTCGGGCGGCGAGCGGAACCGCTACGCGCTGGCGCGCATGCTGCTGCATCCCTCGAACTTTTTGCTGCTGGACGAGCCCACCAACCACCTGGACATGCGCGCGAAGGATGTGTTGCTGGAGTCGCTGGAGAAGTACACGGGTACGGTGGTGTTCGTTTCGCATGACCGCTACTTCATTGACAAGCTGGCCACCCGCGTTTTCGAGATTGGCGAAGGCGAGGTTCGCGTCTTCCCCGGCAATTACGAAGATTATCTGTGGCGCAAGGGCGGCAAGCCGCTGGACCTCAAAATTAATGCGGCGGAGCCCGAGCCAGTGGCGGTTGAGAATCATCGAAAGTCCGAGAAGCGCGTCAATCCGATCAAGCTGAAACAGATGCGGGAGCGGTGCCGCGAGTTGGAGGAAGGCATCGCGGAACTGGAAGCCCGGATCGCCCATTATGAATCCGAGCTGGGGAGCTTCGTGAGCACTGAGGAGACGGTTCGGGTTTCGAAGCTGCTGGATGAAGCCCGGGTTGAGTTGAGCCGGCGGATTGAGGAGTGGGAGGGGATGTCGCAGGCGCTGGAGACGGCTTAATTCAAACGCACCAGCTAAAGCATGTGCTACCAGCGGACTTGGTAGCACATGCTTTAGCTTGTGCCCGCATGCTATCCTGGCAAAGAAAAGGCGAAGAACCTGATGAGCCAACAGGAACAGCTGGCGCAACTCCGCAGCCGCATTGCGAAGATCGACCAGAAGTTCGCCAACTCCGCGCCGCGCGCGAATCCGATTCCTTACCGCCCGGCCAGATACTTCCCGGAGGACTGGCTCAACGGGCACGAAGTGGAGACGGATTTCGGGAAGCACTTCGAATCCGAAAAGCTCTACGAGCGGCAGCGGCGCCACGGGAGCATCGGCATCACAGATCTGGAATCGCTGCCCCACGATCTGCTCGCGCCGATATCCGGGGCACAGGTTCGTAACGCTCCTCCACAGCGCTGGTGCTTCCTGGACACCGAAACCACGGGGCTCGCTGGGGGCGCGGGAACATATGCATTCCTGGTGGGAGTGGGACGCATCGCAGCGGACGGTTTTCGGGTGAGGCAGTTCTTCATGCGGGATTTTGATGAAGAGGCCAGCCTGCTGGCGGCATTGACCGCGCATCTGGCGGAATTCGACGTTCTGGTAACTTACAACGGAAAGACCTACGATCAACCGTTGCTGGAGACCCGGTATCGCATGGCGCGCGCGAAGCCGCCATTCGCGGCGCTGGATCATCTGGATCTGCTGCACGGAGCGCGGCGGCTGTGGAAGCTGCGGTTTGACAGCTGCCGCCTAGTAGATCTCGAGAATCAGATTCTGGGCGTGGAGCGCGAGGGCGATCTTCCCGGTGAAATGATTCCTTACGTTTATTTCGAATATCTTCGTTCGGGCGAACCCTTCCGGCTGATGCCGATTTTTCACCACAACGCCATGGATATTCTGACGCTGGCGTGCCTCACCGCAGTGGTGCCGTGGGCTTTTCATCCGCCGGACTCGGCTAGCTTCACTCATGGCGCTGAGATGGTGGGGCTGGCGCGATGGTGGAGGCAAGCGGGCGAGCACGAGAATGCGCTCGGGCTGTTTCGCCGCGGCGTGGAGCGCGGTCTCGGCGATGAACTGCTGTTCCGCACGCTGTGGGACATCGCGGCACTGGAGAAGAAGCTGGGCCGCGAGCTCGCGGCGGTAGCGGTATTCTCCGAGCTGGCCGCGACGCGCAACCCGTGGCGCGCTTGCGCCTATGAAGAGCTCGCGAAATACTACGAGCATCGCGAGCGGAATTACGGGCTGGCGCTGGAGATGGCCCGCTCCGCGATTGACGTGGAGAGCTCGGAGGTCCGGCTGCGCCGCAAGGCGCGGCTGGAGCGCCGCCTGGTGCGGGGGAAGAACGGGACGCTGCTGGCATGAAATTGACTCCGGGTTGTTTGCTGGCGGGGCTCTTGCTATGGCTGGCCGGCTGCGCCCATCCGCCCGTTTTGCTCTCCACTGTGGCAGTGCAACGCGATGGAGCAACGGCGGCGATCAAGGTAAGCGTGCGGAATGCGGGACATGCGGCCACCACGCCGATCGGTATCGAGCTGATTGTTACGCTACCGTCCGGTGGGGGAACGTGGGGTCAGCCTGAATCGGTAATCCGGCCGGTGCCGTTTGTCTTGAATCGCCGCGAAAAGCGGGACTTGGCGGCGCGCGTGAAGACGGACGCCGAGGTGATCCGCACGCGCCTGATCATCCGCGAAGCGGAGAACGGTCACGTGGTAAGAGACGAGACGACGGAGACGGCGCTTCCAAGATAGCTTTTCGACAGGCACAACAAAAATCCCCGGTAAACGCTATCTGTGTATGGGGAGTAATCCTCGACGAGCCACAAGAATCGTTTTATCGAGCAGAGACTGGGTTTCGTACAGGATACGTCTGAGCGTTACGAGCATACAGCCTTTTACAATGCAGGTGGCTAGTCAGGAAAGAACGGTCGCGAGGCCGCGATATTCTCTTTCTCGGTGTACTCTGTCAGCGATTCGCCCGTCATAATGCGGTTGCGGCGGTCGATTTCGCTCCGGAAATCCTGGTCCAGATAGAGGTCGGACCGTGTGGGCGAACGGGTCAGGCTGGCTCGTGGGCCGAGATACAGCAGAGCGTCGGCCGTCAGACCGGCAAAGTTGGTGTTGTAGGCCTCCCAAGATTTGCGCTGCTCTTCGTTGGCCTTGGGCGGCAGGTCGACGATGCTACAGCCAGGAGGCAGCAGCCGTTTTTTCAGAGCACCCGTCACGGGCGCCAGGGCAGGCCCCCGCCACGCGCGTGTGTCGCGTTCGAACCGCGCAGTGCATGGTTTTTCCAGGTAGCCGACATAAGGTACGACGACGAACCAGGCGCCGGGCTGCTTCGCGTCGATTTGGGCGCGCAAATTGAAATATTTACTGGCGCCAAAGAGTCCCATGTGGGCGGCGCCATAGATCACCAGCGCTTTCTTGCCCTTCGACAGGATTTCGCGAGCGATCAGGTCCGCGGGATGGTTATCCCGTTCCTTCATCAGAGGCTCCCAGTCATCCTTGGTCCTGATTTGCGACCAATCGATCGGAGGTTCGCCCAACCACACCTTGATGCGCTGCTCCGGAGGCAGCGTCAGGTTCACGGCGCGGAGGGCAGAATAGACATTGATGGAGCCGATATACGTTACGGTGGGAATCCACCCGACTTGGTCGCTCCACACTCTGCGCAGTTCGGCGTAAGGCACCGTATCGCCATTGACATAGCTGTCCACAACGGCCTGCTGGCTGGCGCTGCCGGTTTCGAGCACAATGTTGCCCACATCCCTGGCGAACCGCGGATCGCGGATCAGGGCGGCATAGAAATCTGTCTCCTGGGCGAGGCCGTGCCATTCGGCTATGCCCACAAGCGGATGGGTCGCGAAGGCGGCGAAGACGCCGTCAGCGGCGGGAACGGTGGCTGGCGTTTTCTGTGCCCATGCTTGCGGGGCGAGCGCGAGGGAAAGGAAAAACTTCAGAAGCCTGATCCGCATGTCTCCTTTCATTTCGTGCATTCTAGCATTCACGGCGGCAGCACAAAGAGCCACCTGTTCGGAAAATCGGCGTATCCGTGTTGTGAAGTCCCCGATCATTATTTGCCCATCCCGGGGTCCCCCGCCGTGGTTCAATGTGGCGCTCTCAGAACCCTCCATTTGGGATCCTTGACGATCTCCGCGAAGGGGCACAGTTTATGGGGGCGGAAACGCGAACTCTGAACGGTTTATGGTAAAGGGTGCTTCCGGTTGCGCGATCTGCTCCGTTACAACCTGAAAACCGTACGTGCTTACCTTCTTGAGGAAGCCTATCAGCAGCTACGGGATTACAACTCGCCCGCATGGGCCGGCAAGTTTCTGGACGATTGGTGCCGGCAAGTGATGCGCTCGCGCATCGAGCTCATGAAGAACATCGCCCGGTCACTCCGCCAGCGCCGCGAACTGATCCTCAACTATTCCGCTCTCAGAAGCTGCTTTCCAGAGGAGTTGTCGAGGGTCTGAACAACAAGCTAAAGTCACCATGAGAAACCCATACGGTTCGCACATTCCGCTGCGTCGAACTTGCGCTCTATCACTCACTTGGCAAGTTGCCCGAGCCGGAATCGATCCACGAATTCTTCTGACGAACAAAAAAAGAGGGGGAGCCGAAGCTCCCCCTCTCTTGGTCCGGTCTTGCGGCCGGAGTTAGTGGGCCTTGTTTTCACCCAGGACGCCCGTCCGATCCAGCGTGGAGATATCCAGCTGGATGGCGAGGTAGCCCTCGGCGAGGTTGGTTGCCGCCGTGTCGCTGATGAAGGCGAATGCGTGGCAATACTGGAAGTTACTGGTTGCGATGATGTAGCCCTGGAAGCCGGCCATGGCG
>JALYHQ010000160.1 GCA_030776455.1 Acidobacteriota bacterium
GGACAGCGCCCTTCGACACGCCCGTCATGCGAGACGTAGAGCGAACGGAGCAACCCTCGACAAGGGCCGTGATGACCGCGATTTTCTTCTCCGTGCTGATTACGTTTGCCATGAATCCATTATGCGCTACCGCTTTCGCATAAGCAAGCGAAAAGCGCAAGATGGACGGTTTTTAAGGGGTTTTCTTCGCTTTTGCCCATCGCGCCTTAGCAGCTTTTCGAGCGCTTCTGGTGCGTTGCGCGTCCGTCATAGTCTCAAGCCTGCGCTTGCCGCCGATCTGTCCGCCCTTGCGCCCCATGTCCCTCATGACCTGCTGGACGACGGTAAGGTCTATCGTTTGCGTAGCTTCCATGAAAACCCGGCGTGCATTCTGGACGGTATCAAGTTCTGGAGGAGTGCGTTTCCGCTTTGGCATACCTCAAGCGTGGCATGGATTACGCTCCGGCGTCAAGAGGGGCGGATTTCAAATGGACCCACTACCGATCGTTTCGACGGCGTATTTGCGGACGAGCGGGTCTGCGGTGAGGATCGGGATCCGCTCGATCTGCGCCTGGGCGACCAGGACGCGGTCAAAGGGGTCGCGATGCAGCTCTGGAAGCCCAGCCGTCCAGAGGACGTGCCTGTCGCTGATTGGCAGCGTGCGGATCTGATTGGCGGCGAGCATGGCTGAAAGAAAAGTAGCCGGGTCGCTTTGCAATCGAAGCTTTCCGGCCGTCGATTTCAAGACCATTTCCCAGAGGCTTGCCACGCTGAGCAGCAGATCGTTGTCCGCCGAGGTTAGGATCTCCCGAGCTCTCTTGGATAACCTTTTGTCATCTACAATCATCCACAGAAAGGCATGTGTGTCGAGTAGAACGGTCATGAACCGACGAAGGTATCAAACTCCTCATCCGTCATCGGCGCGTCGAATTCCGGACTCATCCAAACCAGGCCTTTGGCACTCCCCAGTGCGCGCGGGCGACGCGGCTCGACGGGCACTAGTTTCACCGCTGGCTTACCGTCCCGGCAGATGACCACCTCACCACCGTGCAAGGCTTCCTCTACGAGCTTGGAGAGATTCGTTTTCGCGTCAAGCATGTTGACGTTGGCCACGTTTATAGCTTAGCTAGGCGGTTGACTAATGTCAAGGGCCGAGAAACTCTTCGAACTCCCTTTGCGTCATGGGACGATCGAAGTCCAGAGTCATCGTAAACAGCCCTTTGGCGATGCCTCGCAGATCTTTGCGAGGTAACTTTGTGACTGTCACAAGCTTGGCGACGGGGATGCCATTGCGCCAGATCACAACATCCTCACCACGCTCCGCCTTTTCGACGAGTTCAGAAAGCGTCGTCTCGGCCTCCGGCATGTTTACATGCGTCATGGCCCTATTCCCCATCACCCGACACCTTCAACACCGCCAGGAAAGCCTCCTGCGGGATTTCCACGCGGCCCACCCGCTTCATCCTGCGCTTACCTTCCTTCTGTTTTTCCAACAACTTACGCTTACGTGAGATGTCACCGCCGTAGCATTTGGCCAGGACGTTCTTGCGCATGGCGGGGATGGTTTCGCGTGAGATCACCTTGGAACCGATGGCTGCCTGGAGGGCGACTTCGAACATCTGGCGGGGGATCAATTTGCGGAGGCGCTCGATCAGGGTCTTACCGCGTTCGTAGGCGAACTCGCGGTGGACGATGATCGAGAGTGCATCTACTGGCTCGCCGGCTACCAGCACGTCGAGCTTGACCAGTGTTGAAGCGCGATAACCGGACAAATGGTAGTCGAGCGAAGCATAGCCGCGGGATGCCGACTTCAGGCGGTCATAGAAATCCATCACGATCTCATTCAGCGGCAATTCATACAGCAGCATCACGCGGCCGGTCCCGATATACTCGAACTTCTTTTGGGTTCCGCGCTTCTCCTCCAGCAGCTTCAGTATCTCGCCTACATACTCCTCGCGAGTGATTACGGTGGCGTCGATGATCGGCTCGTCGATCTGTTTGATCTCGGCTGGATTCGGAAATTTGGTCGGGTTATCCACCTCGATCACTTCGCCCGCCAGCTTGGTCACGCGGTAGCGGACGCCTGGCGCCGTGGTGATCAGATCAATTTCGAATTCGCGCTCGAGGCGCTCCTGGACAATCTCCAAATGCAGCAGCCCCAGGAATCCGCAGCGAAAGCCGAAGCCGAGCGCCGCCGAATTCTCCGGCTCGAAATTGAAGGCGCTGTCATTCAGGCGCAGTTTCTCGAGCGCATCGCGCAGGCGGCCGTGCTCGTGGCTCTCCACGGGGTACAGCCCGGCGAATACCATTGGCTTGGCTTCTTGAAAGCCCGGTAACGCCTCGCTGGCGGGATTCTCATGATCCGTGATGGTGTCGCCGATCTGGGCATCGGAAACAGTCTTGATGTTGGCGAAAAGAAAACCGGCCTCGCCGGCCGACAGCTCGTCGCAAGGGATCGGCTTGGGCGATTGGTAACCGACGCCTTCCACATCGTGCGTGGTGCCGTTGGCCCACAGGCGAATTTTCTGGCCGACGCGGAGGCGGCCGTCCACCACGCGCACCAGGATGATGACGCCGCGGTACGGATCGAACCAGGAGTCGAAGATCAGCGCGCGCAACGGGGCTTCGGGATCTCCGGTGGGTGGGGGCACCAGATGAACCACGGCTTCCAGGACTTCCTTGATGCCGATGCCGTTCTTGGCGCTGGTGAGAATAGCGTCCTGGGCGGGCAATCCAATCACTTGCTCGATCTGCTCGCGGATGCGTTCGGGCTCGGCCGACGGCAGGTCGATCTTGTTGATCACCGGAATGATCTCGAGGTTATGCTGCAGCGCAAGGTAGGTATTCGCGAGCGTCTGCGCTTCGACGCCCTGGGATGCGTCCACCACCAGAAGCGCGCCTTCGCAGGCTTGCAGGCTGCGCGAGACCTCATACGTGAAATCCACGTGGCCGGGCGTGTCGATCAGGTTCAACTGATAGTCCAAGCCGTCGTCGGCGCGGTAATTGAGCCGTACGGCGTGAGCTTTGATGGTGATGCCGCGTTCGCGCTCGAGGTCCATGGTGTCGAGCACCTGGGCCATCATTTCGCGCTGCGCCAGGGCGCCGGTGGCCTCGAGCAGGCGGTCGGCCAGGGTGCTCTTGCCGTGATCGATATGGGCGATTATGGAGAAATTTCGAATGAAGCGAGGATTCATCTATAAAATGCTCATGGGGTAAAGCCTGCGTTACCCCCGTGCGTTACAATGAGGGGCTGAATCTCAAGTATCCCATGCCGCAAGCGATGGAAGGGAATCTCGACGCGAAAGGATTGAAGTTCGCCATTGTGGTGGCGCGCTTCAATGCCTTTATCACGGACCGTTTGCTGGCGGGCGCCATGGACGCGCTGACCCGGTCGGGTGCCGAGGTAACCAATGTAGAAGTGGTGCGCGTGCCGGGAAGCTGGGAGCTGCCGTTGACGGTGCAGGCGCTGGCAAAGCAGAAGCGGCACGCCGCGATCATCGCTCTAGGCGCGGTGGTGCGAGGGGAGACGCCGCATTTCGATTACGTGGCGGGGCAGGCCGCTTCGGGTCTGGCGAGCGTTCCGCTGGAAACGGGAATTCCGGTCGCATTTGGGGTTCTGACCACGAACACGCTGGAACAGGCGATTGACCGGGCTGGCGGCAAAGGCGGAAACAAGGGCTTTGACGCGGCCATGACAGCCATCGAGATGGCGCGCGTGCTGGCATCGTTGAAGGCTCCCGCGAGTACCACGCCCGCCTGATTGCGACAATAGAAAAAGCAGCAATGCCCGCCCGTCATCGTTCCCGCCAGCGCGCGCTTCAGATTCTCTATCAATGGGACATGACCCGGAAACCGATTGAAGACGCCATCAGCCAGTTCTATGAGACGCTTTATTCGGAGGAAAACGAGCAGCGTCCTGGCCGGGATGAATTCATGGAGGATCTGGTCAAGGGCGCATGCGCGGAGAGCCCTGAAATCGATCTTCAGATCACCGGCAATTCGGCCAACTGGCGAATTGAACGGATGCCCACGGTGGATCGCAATATCCTGCGGCTCGCGATTTACGAGATGAGCAAGAAAGGGACGCCCGCGGCGGTAGTGATCGATGAAGCGCTGGAGCTGGCGCGGCAGTTCTCCGGGGATGAGTCGGTTGCGTTTATTAACGGCGTGCTGGATGCGGTGAACCGGGGCCGCGAGAACACATGAAACGCGCATGAGGATCCTGATGGTGGCGTCCGAGGCCACGCCCTTCGCGAAGACCGGCGGCCTGGGCGACGTGGTGGGGGCGCTGCCCGCGGCCCTGGCGGCGCGCGGCGAGCAGGTGGCGGTAGTGCTACCGGCCTATGACAGCAACAAGTATCCGCATCCCACGCGCGAAGTGTGGCACGGTCTCGTGGTCCCGTTGGGACCGGGGTTCGTGGTGGACATCCGCGAGTTAGTGCTGGACGGCGTCACGTTCTACTTCATCGAATGCCCGCCACTCTTTCACCGGGGCCAGCTGTACGGCAGCGGCGACGACTATCTGCGATTTGCGGTTCTCTCGCTGGCCGCGCTCGGCGTAGTGCGGCACCTGTTCCGGCCCGAGATCATTCATTGTCACGATTGGCAGGCCGCGCTGGTCCCGGTATACGCGCGCCGCTACTTCGCGGGCCACCCCAGCCTGATGGGCGTGCGTATTCTGTTTACGATTCACAATCTGCGCTTCCAGGGACGCTTCTGGGAGGGCGCGCTTGCGCAAGTGGGCCTCGGACGCGATCTTTTCACTTCCGATCTCATGGAGTTTTACGGCGACGTAAATTTCATGAAGGGAGCTATCGCATTCAGCGATGCGATCAGCACGGTGAGTCCCACATACGCCCGCGAGATCCAGACGCCGGAATACGGCGAAGGTCTGGATGGATTCCTGAGGATCCGTTCGGAGCGCATTTTTGGAATCCTGAACGGGGTGGATTATTCAGTGTGGAGTCCGGCAGCGGATCCGTTTCTTCCGGCGCACTTTTCCGATGCGAACCTTGCCGGGAAACTGGAATGCAAGCGGCGGTTGCTGGCGCAACTGGGATTTCCGCCGGAAGCGACGGAGCGGCCGATTCTGGCGGTGATCTCGCGACTCGATGGCGGGCAGAAGGGCATGGAGTTGATCGCGGATATCATCTGGAGCCTGCTGGACAACGACATCACATTCATATTGCTGGGCTCGGGCGATGCGGTTCTTGAAAACTTCTTCAGGGGCGTAGAGCGGGCGCGGCATGACAAAGCGCGCTGCTGGATCGGATTCGATAACGGAATGGCGCATCATATCGAGGCTGGGGCCGATATTTTCGTGATGCCCAGCCGGTATGAGCCTTGCGGACTGAACCAGATGTATAGCTTGAAGTACGGCACGCCGCCCGTGGTCCGCGCCACGGGGGGGCTGAATGATACGATTGACGAAGATACGGGATTCAAATTCGGCCCCTACGCCGGATGGGCGCTGTGGGACGCTATCGACAGAGCAATAACAGCTTACGGAGATCGTGACGGTTGGACGGTTCGGATGCGGCGTGGCATGACCAAGGATTTCTCCTGGGCCGCCTCGGCTGCCCAGTACTCGGAGTTGTATATGAATCGTTTACGCCGATTTTGACATCTAGTTTAGAGGAGAGACATATGGCGGGTGCGAATACCTTAGACTTCACGGACGCAACCTTTGACAAGGACGTCCTCAATTCCGATATGCCGGTCCTGGTGGATTTTTGGGCAGAATGGTGCGGTCCGTGCCGCATGATGACCCCCACCGTGGACGCCATTGCCACCGACTACGCCGGCAAGGTGAAGGTGGGCAAGGTCAATGTCGACGAAAACGGCGGGACCGCGATGCGCTACAACATCCGGGGCATCCCGACGCTGCTGCTGTTCAAAGGCGGCAAGATCGTCGAGCAGAAGGTGGGCGCGGTGGGAAAGCCGGAACTGCAGAAGATGCTGGAAGCTCATTTGAGCTAGGGAGAAAAAGGCCGATGGTCAATCGGCCTGCTGGTTACTGACCTGTCCCACAGGTGACGGCGCCTTCGGAGGCGGACCTGACTAGCGCTACGTACTTGGCGAAGACGCCGGTTTGGTAGCGCGGGGGCGGGGCTTTCCAAGTTTTCATTCGTTGCTCGGACACGCCGGGCTGCAATTCCAGATCGATGGAATGGCGCTCCAAATCGATGTGGATGATGTCGCCCTCTTCGACGGCCGCGATGGGGCCACCGGTAGCGGCTTCGGGAGCCACATGGCCCACCATGAATCCGCGAGTGGCGCCGCTGAAACGGCCGTCCGTTACCAGGGCTACCGTGTCGGCCAAGCCAGCGCCGACGATTGCGCTGGTGACGCCCAGCATTTCGCGCATGCCGGGACCGCCGCGCGGGCCTTCATAACGAACCACGATCACATCCGAGGCGCGAACACCGCCGCTCTGCACGGCAGCCATGGCGGCTTCTTCTGTATCGAAGACCCGGGCCGGTCCACGATGGGATTTGCGATCGACACCGGTCACCTTGATCACACAGCCGTCGGGCGCGAGCGAGCCGCGCAAAATCACGATCCCCCCGGTCTTCTTGATTGGATTCGAGAGCGGGCGAATCACTTCCTGCCCGGGCGTTTCGCGCGCGTCCGCGGCCTCTTCACCGAACGTGCGGCCCGTAACGGTTAACGCCGAGCCATCCACATAACCGCCTTGGGCGAGTCTGTGGGCGAGGACGGGAATTCCACCGGCCTTATCCACGTCGACGGCCATGAAGCGTCCGGCGGGTTTCAAATCCATCAGCAGCGGAGTGCGTTCGCTGACGGTTTGAAAATCGTCGATTTCCAGGGGAACCTCGGCTTCGCGCGCCATGGCCAGCAGATGCAGCACGGCGTTGGTTGAACCGCCGCTGGCGGCGACGGCCGCGATGGCATTGTCTATGGCGGTCCGCGTGACGATGTCGCGAGGGCGCAGGTTCATCTTTACCGCGTTCATGATCAGCGCGCCACATCGCCGGGCGACGTCTTCTTTGCGCGGGTCCACTTGCGGAACGGAAGCGGTACCCATGGGCGCGAGTCCGATCAGTTCCATCACTGTGGCCATGGTGTTGGCGGTGAACTGGCCGCCGCAGGCGCCGGCTCCCGGACACGCTGAGTTCTCGATATCGAGCAGTTCCTGATCTGAAATCTTGCCCGCGGCATTCGCTCCGATGGCTTCGAACACGTCTTGCACGCTGAGATCGCGGCCCTTATAACGGCCCGGGAGAATAGAGCCGCCATAGAGCACCAGGCTCGGGATATTGAGCCGCAGCAGCGCCATGGCTGCGCCGGGGATGGTCTTGTCGCAGGCCACCAAGGCCACGATACCGTCGAACATGTGCCCGCGGGCCACCAACTCTATGGAATCGGCGATCACTTCGCGGCTTACCAGGGAAGCCTTCATGCCCTCGGTGCCCATGGTGATGCCGTCGCTGATCGCGATGGTGTTGTATTCCATGGGGGTGCCGCCGGCCTCGCGGATGCCTTCGGCCACTTTCACGGCCAAGTCGCGCAGCTTGAAGTTGCAGGGCATGGTGCCGATCCAAGTGTTAGCGATGCCGATGATGGGTTTTTTCAGGTCAGTATCGGTGAATCCGATGGCTTTTAGCTGGGAGCGGGCGGCGGCGCGGTCGCGCCCTTGCGTGATAGTGTAACTGCGGAGTTTCATGAATTCTCCATTTTAGCGCGTGGGATGAAAGGAAACCGTTTCGCGGCGGCGCGGGTCTATCAAGACGGCTGTAATGATGAAGCTGATTCTGCGCAGTTCGAGTCTGTGGTTCTCACTACTAGCGATACTTCTGCAAATCCCTATTCGAAAGCGGCCCAAAGCGGCCACTAAGCCGGAGGCTCCTCCGGCGGGTCCGGTAACATCATAGATATGCGGATTATGTGCATTCAAGCGCATCCCGATGACGCCGAGATTCTGGCGGGCGGAACGCTGGCGTTGTTGTCGCAAGCGGGGCATTCGATCACCATCGTCACGATGACGGCGGGCGATTGCGGATCGAAGACGCAAGGTTCGAAAGAAATCGCGGAGATCCGGAGAGGCGAGGGGGCGGCCGCCGCCGGGGTGATTGGAGCCGAGTACGTCTGCGGCGGGTTTGAAGATCTGGCGATCTTCAATGACGATCCGTCGCGGCGGCGGGTCGCCGAGATCTTGCGCGCGAATCGTCCGGATGTGGTGATCACGGCGTCTCAGGTGGATTATCTTTGCGATCACGAAGCCACCAGTGCTCTGGTTCGCGATGCCTGCTTCGCCGCCAGCGTTCCAAACTACGCCACGCATGCCGATAATGCAGCCGCGCCGCTGGATGCGATCCCGCATCTCTATTTCGCCGATCCGGTGGCGACGCCAAGCGAGCCGGATTTTGTGGTGGACGTGCGGGAGACGTTCGAAATCAAACGACGCATGCTGTCGATGCACGCCAGCCAGCGCGAATGGCTTCGAGCCCAGCATGGGATCGACGATTATCTGGAGACCATGGAACGATGGAGCAGGGAGCGGGGGCTGCTGGTGGGGGTGCATTACGGCGAAGGGTTTCGCCGGTATTCCGGCCATCCGTATCCGCAGAGCCCGCTGCTGGAGGAGACTATTGAGGAGCATGTGATTATCCACGCGCGCCGGCATAGCGGGGCCTGATCATGTTCTCCGACTTCTACGGCAATTCCGAGATCGCGGGCCAGCTTGCGCAACTTGCAGCAGAACCGGGACGGCTCCCCCAGACGATACTGCTGGGCGGTCCGGAAGGCGTGGGCAAGGCAACACTGGCGCGGCGGTTCGGGGCGGCCCTGCTGGGCGGCGGCCAGCGAAAGATCGAGCAGGACGATCTCAGCGTAGAGAGCAATCGGGAGCTCATTGCCGATCGCGAAAAGTGGACCGCGGAGAAGCGCAACGAAGATCCACTGTTCTTCGGCTCGCATCCTGATTTCCTGACTTTTCCACCGGACGGTCCGCTGCGCCAGATTTCAATCCAGCAAATGCGTTTGTTGAAGGAACGTGCGCAGTTTAAGCCGCTGCAAGGAGCTCGGCGCGTATTTCTGATCGACGGGATCGATCGCGCCAATGAGCATGCGGCAAACTCGCTGCTGAAGACGCTGGAGGAGCCGCCTGAGCATCTGGTGATACTCATGACGGCCAAGAATGCATACGATCTGCTGCCGACGATCCGGTCGCGGGCGGTTCCGTTTCAGCTAGGGCCGCTAGCGGAAGCGGATCTTGCCGCGTTTCTGGAATCACGCGGCGTGCCGGATGCGGGACGCCGGGCAGCGCTGGTGGCGGGGAGCCCGGGTCTGGCGCTGGCGCTCGATCTGGAATCCTACGACCAACGGCGTACCGCCATGCTGGCGCTGCTGGGGGTGGCGGCGGGCCGGGAACCGTTCGCGGCATGGGCTCGATACTCGGAATCGCTGGGGGCGCGCAAGACCGAGAAACTCGAGTTTCTTTTGGATGTGCTGTATATTCTGCTGGAAGATTTGTTGCTGATTTCGCAGGATGCGGTGGGGGTTCGCAATGCTGATATTCGTCGGGAACTGGGGGCACTGGCGGGGCAGGTTTCTTTTGACTGGATTCGCAGGGCGGTGGGGAAGGTGGATGAGCTGGCGGAGTTGGTGCGGCGTAACATACAGAAAAGCATTGCTTTAGACGCGCTTGCGATGCAGCTTCGGGGGTAGGGGAGTGCCTGCCGATTGCTACGGCACAAGCTGAAGCATGTGCTACCTGGTGGTGGTACAATGGGAGTGTCGAAGGATGCCAGTGGGCGAAAGCCCACTTTTTTATTGCACGATGCCTGAAAGGAACGAAGCCGTGGTCGCGAAGATTTCCGAGGTGGCCGTACGGGTGGCCGATCCGGAAGGCATCGAGATCGTCGATGTGGAGTTGCTGGGGGGCGGGAAGAGCCGATTGCTGCGAATCTATATAGACAAACCGCAGGGGGTTACGCACGGTGATTGCGAGTTCATCTCGCACAACGTGGGGACCATACTGGACGTCGAGGACGTGATGCCCGGCACCACGTACACGCTCGAAGTCAGTTCGCCCGGCGTGGAACGCAAGCTGTCGAAACCCAGCGACTTCGAGCGGTTCGTTGGAAAGAAAGCCAAGGTAGTATTGCGCGAGCCAGTGGAGAATCAACGCCGCTGGGAGGGTACGCTGGCGGGAATTGCCGACGGCGTGGTGGCCCTCGAACCGGGCGCCGGACGGGTGATCCGCTTTCCGCTCGCGCAAGTCGAGAAGGCCAACCTCAAGTTTGAGTGGTAGCTAACCCCGGACAAAGTTTGAAGAGGAAACAGTGGGAACGATCTATCAGTCTATCGAGATACTGAGCAAGGAGAAGGGCATCGATCCGCAGATCGTCATTGATGCGGTGAAAGACGCCATGCTTGTGGCTGCTCGCAAGCACTTTCGTACCACCGAGGATCTGGTGGCCGAGTTTAACAATACCGGCGCGCTGGAAATCTACGTAGTGAAGAAAGTGGCGGATCCGATTGAGGACCCCATCAACCAGATCTCGCTGGCCGAAGGCAAACGACTGGATCCGAACGCCGAAGTGGGTTCGGAAATCCGCATCATGAAGCCGACTGACGTGCTGGGCCGCATCTCCGCCCAGACCGCCAAGCAGGTGATTCTGCAGAAGGTGCGAGAGGCCGAGCGCGAGACCATTTACTCGGAGTTTTCGGGGCGCGTGGGCGAGCTGGTCAATTGCATTGTGAAGCGCGTGGAAGGGCCGGACCTGGTGGCCGACCTGGGAAAGACCGAGGCGCGGCTGCTCAAGAAGGAACAGAGCAAGCTGGAGAATTTCAGCGTCGGCGACCGCATGCGCTGCGTGATCCGAACGGTGGAGAAGACGGGAAAGAATGCGGGCGTGATTGTTTCGCGCGCGGCTCCGGAGCTGGTGATGCGCCTGTTCGAGCAGGAAGTGCCGGAGATCTACGACAACACGGTGGTGATTAAAGGCTGTGCGCGCGAAGCCGGCGAGCGGACCAAGATCGCCGTATCCAGCCGCGACCGCGACGTGGACAGCGTAGGCGCATGCGTCGGCATGAAGGGCATGCGCGTGCAGTCGATTATCCGCGAGCTGCGCGGCGAGAAGATCGACATTATCGAGTTTTCAGACGATCCCGTGGTGTTCGCCACGCATGCACTTAGCCCGGCGAAGATCTCGCGGGTAGCTATAGTGAACGCCGCCGAGAAGCACATGGAAGTGATCGTGGACGATACCCAGCTCTCGCTGGCCATCGGCAAAAAGGGGCAGAACGTCCGCTTGGCTGCGCGGCTGCTGGGCTGGAAGATCGACATCAAGAGCGAAGAAGAGAAGCGGCAGGAAGTAGAGTCGCAGATGTCGGTGCTAGTGCCCACCAGCGCCGCGGTGGTAGTGCTGAACGAGCACGGGCTGGATGAAGCCATCTCGGCCAAGCTGATCGAGGCGGGAATCGATACCATCGAGAAACTGGGCGGCATGACGCCCGAGGAATTGGAGACAATTCCGGGTGTCGATTCGGGCATGATCGAAAAGATCCTGGCCGCGATTAACAGTTACTACGGCCAGTTCGAGGCAGCTCCGGCGGAAGCCGAGGAAGTGGTGCCGCCGGACGAGTTTGCCGGTGAAACCGCAGCCGCGGTGGAAGAAGAGCCGGTCGTGGAAGAAGCGGCCGCGGGAGAGCTGGAGGCGGCCGAACCGGTGGCCGTGGAGCCGAACGGAGACGGCCCGGCCGAGCATGAGCTGCCACATCCGGTTTCCACGGTCTTGAAAGACGAGTTTGATAACATGAAGGGACCGGAGAACGCAGGGTAAGTTCCAGGAGCGGGGTTATTTAAGCAGTTTTTTGCATATGATGAAGATCCGTATTAACGAGCTGGCGAGGGAACTCGAGGTAAAGCCGAAGGTCATTGTGGACCTGCTGCCCGGGTTCGGAGTCACTGAGAAAAAGACGCACTCCAGCTCCGTCGACGAGGATGTCGCGGAGAAGGTGCGCATACAACTTGTGGGCGGGGGCGCCGTGCGCCCGCGGGACGAGGAGGATGAGGCGCCGGAACCTGAGCCCGCGGTTGAATCGCAGGCGCCAGCCAGGCCCGAACCATCGATCCAGACCGCCGCTCCAGCTCAAGCTCCGAGTGTTCCGTCCGCGACTCCGCCTTCTTCATCGATGCCATCCACGCCCGTCGCCGCCGCCCCGGAATCCGCCGGGCTGCCTCCCGCGCTAGAGGGAATAACCCATGCGAGGCCCGCTCCGCTGCGGCCGCCGCTCGCCTCGGGATTGCCGGGCGCGACAGTGCCTCATCCGGTGCGCCCGACGATTATTCCCGCGCGACCGGTGCCCCCGGCTGCACCCGCTCCGCGTCCCGGCCAGATCATCTC
>JALYHQ010000161.1 GCA_030776455.1 Acidobacteriota bacterium
CTGGAACAGAACCTGCAACTGAAGCTATTGCGTTTCCTGCAGGAAAAAGAGGTTCGTCCGCTCGGCGCGGTGCGCGGACGCAAGGTGGATGTGCGCGTGATCGCCGCGACGAACCGGGACTTGAAGAAGATGGTGGACGACGGCAAGTTCCGCGAGGATCTGTGGTACCGGATCAATGTGGTCCGCATGGTTTTGCCTGCGCTGGTGGACCGGCGGGGGGATGTTCCGCTGCTGGCGCATTACTTCCTGAAGAAGTACAACGAGCGGTACCGGCAGCAGGCCCGGCTGACGGAATCCGGCGTGAGCGCGCTGCAGAACTACAGCTGGCCGGGCAACGTGCGGCAGCTGCAGCATCTGATTGAGCGGCTGACGATTCTGGCTCCGCACGGGCGCATTGACGATCATGCGGTGGAAGAGGCTATTTCGCTAGCCGAGCCTCGCGATTTGGCGAGCGATACATTGGCCGATACGGAAGCGGAGCAGATTCGTCGCGTGCTGGCGGCTACGGGGGGAAACAAGAGCCGGGCCGCGAAGATTCTGGGGATCGAGCGGAAGACGCTGTATCGTAAGCTGGAGCGGATGACGCTGTAAAAGACAGCGACTAGTTGGGGGCCAAAGCCGGGGCGCCGATGGTGCGCATCACCGACTTGACTCGAACCGAGTATTCGGGCCGTGGATTGTAGATGCTGAGGATCTCGCTGACGCTCTTGTCCCGATAGCGGGGGGAGGTCCCCAGTTGGGCGGCGACCATGTGAATTGACGCTCGGACGGAGGGGAACCTTCGATGGCAGGAATCCCAGCCGAAGATGTTGTTGTTGCGATAAAACTTACCGGCGCTGGACTCGACCAGTGAGATGCTGGGCAGCAGACGCCAATCGAGATCGTTCTTGTCGGCCGCTATTAGGAATTCCGGAGCCAAATCTTTCAAGGGGCTGTTGTGCACTGCGAAAAACTTGTGCAGATGGAAAAGCCTGGGGTCCGTGATCGGCGGGGCCGTATCCCCCTTTCGATGCTCCAAATCCGCGACTGCGGGGACCGCCAAAAGTCCTGCCAGCACTACCATTTCCGTGGAAACAATTCTCTTCACGTAGCTCTCCTCATGTGTTTGCGATCTCAAGAAAGCGATTTTTCGGGACCCGGGTTGACCTTTTCCCAGGTACTACCCCGAAAGCGCTTAGGGGGACTAAAGTACTGTATGATCAGCTACTTAGGTTACGACACTGCCACTAGCATATAGACTCAAGTTTACCATATGTAGACCGGTGTCAAGGCCTGGGTATCTTACCGGCGGCGGCTACGATAGCCGTGTCCCATGGCTCCCAAATCAATCAACACCGCGAGTATTAGCCATATGAGATTGAAGCCCTCAGCGGGCATCGCGTTATTGACCATGTACGCATAGATGAGAGTGGTCAGAGGAAGAAAGAGAAAGCCGAGGAGCGGGATCAGGATGCCGTGATAAGCCCGTTCAAGATAATTGCTGAAGAGCCACAACAGAACGAGCGCGACGCGGGGGAACAGCAGGAAGAGCAGCGCAATCAGGCAGGGCATAGGCTAGTGGGTGATCTCCGTGCTCTCCAGTTTACTCCCTGAGCGCCACAGGCGGGAGAGCCATCCGGCTGGCCGGGCGGCCAGGAGTGGGGCGCGGGCAGACGAGCCGCGGACGGTGGAGGCGCGGACGATGACGGTGCCGGGCGGGTTGCGGAGGAAGCGGCGCTCCGAATAGCCGGCTTCGGAATCACCGGCGGCTTCAAAGGAGCTGGGGTCCAGGGCGCGCAGAATTTCCGAGCCGGCGCGACGCCGGCTGTCAAAGGCGCTGAGCCGGAAACAGACGTCGCCGGTGAACGGCGCATAAAGAATACTGCCGCTGCGAATCTGGGCGGGGGACAGGAGGATCTGGTTCTGGTGGTCGCCATCGTCGATCAGCAGCTCGGCTACCGAGGCGTGGGCCAGGGGTGCGGCCAGCGGATCCCAGGTGAGCTTCCATTCGGCACCCGCACGACCGGACGCCAAACCAAACGAGGCCGAGGGGGCGGGATTGCCGGAACGCCGAACCGACTGAAGGGCTTCAACATCGGCCCAGAAGAGAAGTCCGAGGGCCAGCGCGAACAAGGCGGCCAAGGTGGCGGATTTGAGACGAGAAGGGGCCGCCGGTGCAATCTTTCGCCGCATGGATTCCTGTCCGTAGACGCGGCGAGCAAGGAAGTGTGACAGGAAGCTTTACGAAATCGGCGGACTAGGCCCCGATGCCGAGTTCGGGGGTCTCGGCGCCAACCACTCGGAAACGACCTTGTTTTTCCCCGAGCCGGCCGGCGATATCGCGGAGCCAGCGGGTAAAGGCTTTACGAGGGGGCGTGGCGAAATGACGGCGAATCTGCAGATAGCCGATGCGGCGGAAGACCTCTGGATCGAGCGGCAGGAAGCGGCAGCCCGGCCGTGGTTCGGCGGCCATGGAGGGCACCAGGCTGATGCCGAATCCGGACCCTACCAGCGCGAAGATACTTGCGAACTGATCGGTTTCAAAGACCGATTCCATGCGTACCCCAGACCGGCGGCACACGCTGACCGCGTTATCGCGGAAGCAGTGGCCCTCTTTGAGCAGCAAGAGGCGTTCACTGCGAAGCTCGGTGAGCGCAAAGCCGGGCAACGCCACCAGGCGGTGGCCTTCCGGGACAGCGGCCAGGATGCGCTCGCGGAACAGCTCGCTGCAGACGACGTCCGGATTCTGCACGGGGGGACTGGCGATGGCGACATCCAACTCGCCTTGCTGGAGCTTTTCCACCAGCCGGGCGGTGATGTCTTCGATCAAGCGCAGCTCGACCTCGGGGAAAAGGCGGTTGAACTCGGCGAGTCGCGGGGCCAGAAAGTAGGGAGTGATGGTGGGGATACAGCCCACGGTGAGACGTCCTCGGACGCCCTGGAGGGCTTCCAGCGACTGACGCATGCTGCGCAAACTCTCGAGAACTGCCTGGGCCTGCGGCAACAGAACCCGGCCGGCCTCGGTGAGGCGTACGCCGCGGCCCAGGCGTTCAAACAGGGGAGCGCCCACCTCGCCTTCGAGCTTGCGTATTTGTTCGGACAAGGAAGGCTGAGAGATGCCTTCGTCCTCAGCAGCCTTGGTGAAACTATCCCGGCGAGCCACGGCGCAAAAGTATCGCAAGTGGTGAATGTCCACGCCTTACTGTAAACCAATAGCCGGGCCATTATGCATAGGTAACGCCTATGGCACAAATCGCTCCGCGCCGCTAGGAGGCGCCGTCAATAACTACTATGATCAGGGAAAGAACTCATACCCGAGTTGATTGAGAGGAAGTATTCTTGCAAAACGATAAGAAATTGACCACGACTTCAGGGATTCCAGTAGGCGACAATCAGAATTCTCTTACGGCAGGCCCGCGCGGCCCGGTGCTGCTGCAGGATTTTCATCTTCTGGAGAAGATGGCCCACTTCAACCGGGAGCGCATTCCCGAGCGCGTGGTGCACGCGAAGGGATCCGGGGCTCACGGGACCTTGACGGTTACCGGGGACATCACGGCGTACACTTCGGCGAAGTTGTTCGACACGATTGGCAAGAAGACCGAGATGTTCGCGCGCTTCTCGACGGTAGGCGGCGAAAAAGGATCGGCGGACACGGCCCGCGATCCGCGCGGCTTCGCGCTCAAGTTTTATACGGAGGAAGGCAACTGGGACATGGTGGGCAACAATACCCCGGTGTTCTTCATCCGCGACCCGCTGAAGTTCGGCGACTTCATCCACACGCAAAAGCGCGATCCGCAGACGAACCTGAAGTCCGCAACGATGATGTGGGACTTCTGGTCGCTATCGCCGGAATCACTACATCAGGTGACCATCCTGTTCAGCGACCGGGGCACCCCGGATGGTTATCGCCACATGGACGGGTTCAGCAGCCACACGTTCAGCCTGATCAATGCGAACAATGAGCGCTTCTATTGTAAGTGGCATTTCAAGACCATACAGGGCATTCGCAATCTGAGCGCTGAGGAGGCCGGACGGCTGGCCGGGGCGGACCCGGACTACGCGCAACGGGACCTTTTCGATGCTATCGACCGCGGGGAATTTCCGAAGTGGCGGGTGTCAGTGCAGATCATGCCCGAAGCCGAGGCGGGCAACTTTCAGTTCAACCCCTTCGACCTTACGAAGGTCTGGCCGCACAAGCAGTATCCGCTGAAGGAAGTGGCGGTGATGGAGCTGAACCGCAATCCGAAGAACTACTTCGCCGAAGTGGAGCAGTCGTCATTCTCGCCGGCGAATGTGGTTCCGGGCATGAGCTATTCGCCCGACAAGATGCTGCAAGCGCGCATCATGAGCTACCCGGACGCGCACCGGTACCGTGTAGGCGTGAACTATGAATCGCTGCCGATCAATCAGCCCAAGTGTCCGGTGCATACGTATCATCGGGACGGCGCGATGCGTTTTGACGATAACGGCAGCGGCTCGGCGAACTACGAACCGAACAGCTTCGACGGTCCAAAACAGGATCCGCGCTATATCGAGGTTCCTTACGAAGTAAATGGTCCGGCGGCACGCTATGACCATCGCGAGGGCAACGACGATTACAAGCAGGCCGGCGATCTTTATCGTTTGATGGCTCCGGACGCGCAAGCGCGGCTGGTGGAGAACATTGCGGGATCGTTAAAGACCGTCCCCGAGCGGATTCAGAGGCTGCAGGTCAGCCATTTCCTGAAAGCAGACCCCCAATATGGGCAACGAGTAGCGGATGCCATGGGTCTGCGGATTCAGGAAGCGGTTCACGCGTAGGAACGCCCGCGTTTTTGAGCTCCCGGTTCGGTTGACAGCAGTACCGCAGTGATCCACACCAGGTCGGCTACCAGCAGATGCAGTAATTGGATCCACAAGGGATTGAGCAGGAGCAGGTTGGCGGCGCCAATCGCGAATTGGCCCAGCGTCAGTGAAAGCAAAGCGCGTCCGAGCCATTTGGCGATTGGGCTGGTCTCCGAAAGTACCGCGTGTCCGGCGATTCCAATCAGCCAGGCTCCCATCGCTAGCGCGAGGATGGGGTGTACAATCCGGAGGCGCACGAAGAACGGAGCGCTGGCCGCGAAGTCCCGGTGAAAGCCCTCGGCCAGCGACTGGGTGGGGTAGAGCGTATCGCCCAGCGCCGCGATGGCTCCGGTCACGCTCAACAGCAGCAAACCTCCCAGTGCGGCCCAGGCCTGGAAGGGACGAGCGGGCGCCGCGTGCGTCGCGAGCCACGCGGTAAGAGCCAGCACGGCCAGCAACAAGAGCGTGTTGGTCAGATGGATTGAAAGCGTCACGCCGCGCCACCCAGAGCTGTTGTTGGCCACATGTCCCAGGCGCACCAAAGCCGCGCCGATCAAGGCTTCCGTCACCGTGAAAAGGACGCTCAGAGACGCCATCCGCCGCACGACGTGGCCCGAGGGAAACACGCGGAACGCGGCAATGGCCAGAATCAAGATGAAGACTCCCAGCACCGGACCGCTGGTGACGCGATGGGTGAATTCGATGATGGTGGACAGCACTGGCGCGCTCGGCACCACCTGCCCGTTGCACAGCGGCCAATTCTCGCCGCATCCGGCTCCCGACCGAGTGGCGCGAACTAATGCGCCCCATACGATGACGGCCAGGCTGAAGGCCAGGACGAACCAGGCGTATGCGGCGAATCGCTTGGCGGCCATTACACCGCCCGCGCAGCTCCGCGCGGTCCGGCCGATATCAGCTCATCCCGTCCGTAATTCACCAGCTCGCCGATGCCGCCCAGGCTGATGTCGGCAGCGGGATACATCCCGAGCGCCTTCGGATCGGTGGCGTAGTGGCCCTGCTTCACGAAAATCGTGGTTACCTTCGCGCCCCAGATTTTCTTGATGGCTTCCAGAATGCGCAGCTTGTCATCCACCACGACGTAGTGGTCCGCCGGGAAACGCTGCTCCACGTCGTCCAGCTCCACCTCTTTGTGGACATAGATGAGGACGTTGCCATCGAACTCTTCGTACAGGCCGGAACGGAAGACTTTATGCGGCTGGAACACGACGTCGCCGTCGGACAGAATCACAACCGGACCGAACTGTCTTACATGTTGCACGGCGTCCAGGGAGCCGGGGAACAGGCGATTGGCGAAGGGATAGCGCATCAGGAAATAGGAAACCGCAAGAAGATGAGGATCGCGGGGATATTTCAGCCGGTAACTCTGCAACGCTCCAAGGTAGTCGGCATAGCCCAGCTCGGAGCGCAGCCGCTCGAACTCGTCCCAGTACCGTTTCGCGCGCTCGGAGCCGATGTGCGATTCCAGGTGCTTCCGCAAATCGGCGGTAACGCGGTCGTTGAAAAGCAGCGTGTTGTCGACATCAAAGAGGGAAACGAGTCCATGCGACGGCATGCGCGCATTGTACCGAAAATCGGCCGCCCTGCGATAATTGTAGTTTGCACGCGTATCGAAAATTCGCCGCCACAGCCGTGTTGTCCGCCGCGCTGGCGGTATCGCAGCCATCGGCCGCCGACCGTGGCGTAAAGCTGGCGCTGGATGGGCAGTGCGCGGAGGCGATGCCGCTGTTGAAGCCGGCCATGGTCGAGGTGAAGGACCGGGATACCAAACGCCTGGTGGGCAAGGCCGGAGTAAAGTGCGGGATGCTGCTCAATCAGGAGAGCGAGGTTACGGCGTTTCTGACGTGGCTGCAGCGCGAGTTTCCGCGCGATCCCGATATTCTGTTTCTGGCGGTGCATGCGTATTCGGACTTGAGCCTGCGCAATTCACAGGAGCTGATGAACGCGGCTCCCGGATCGCCGCAGGTGATCCAGCTGAACGCTGAGAATTTCGAGAAACAGGGCGATCTGGAGAAAGCGATCGCGGAATACCGAGTGTTACTTCAGCGGTCGCCGGGAATGCCGGGGATTCATTACCGGATTGGCGGTCTGATTCTGTCGCAGCAGGGCACCGCATCCAGCGCGGAAGAAGCGCGGAAAGAATTTGAAGAAGAGCTGAAAGTGTTCCCGAACAATGCGGCGGCCGAATACTATTTGGGCGAGCTGGCGCGGCAGGGGGACAAGCTGCCGGAGGCGATTGGGCATTTTTCGCGGTCCGCGAAGCTGTATCCGGACTTTGGCGAGGCGCACTTCGGACTCGGGCGGTGTTTGCTGGAGTCCGGAAAGACGGCCGAGGCGCTGACGCCGCTGGAGACCGCGGCGAAGCTGGCGCCGGATAATCCGACCATTCATTTCAGCCTGGCGACAGCTTATCAGCGGCTGGGGCGCAAAGGAGACGCCGTCCGCGAGTTCGCGCTGCAGAAGAGCTCGGCCGAAAAGCTCAATCAGAACACCAAGGCGTTGCGGAAGAACGTCTCAGGCGCGCCGGCTGAAAACGGCAAGCAGTAGGGACGCGTGCGGTTTCTATTGCTCGTGGCCATTTTATTAGGAGCCGCATTCGCGCTCGCCTTTCAGCCACCGGTCGCGGCGCGCAGACAACCGCACTTCACGGACATTGCTCCGAAATCGAAGTTCTCTTACTTCACGAACAACGATTTGTCGCCGCGCAAGTACTTTCCGCAGCCGATTGCCGGAGGAGTGGCGCTCTTCGATTTCGACAACGACGGCAAGCTGGATATATTCTTAACGAACGGCGCGAAGCTGCCCGATCTGAAGAAGACCGGGCCGTCCTTCTACAACTGCCTGTTGCGTAATAAGGGAGACGGCACTTTTGAAGATGTGACGAAGAAGGCCGGGCTGGCGGGCGAGGATCTCGGCTACAACTTCGGCGTGGCCGCCGGAGACTATGACAACGACGGATACGAAGACCTGTTCATTTCGGGCGCTGGGCGCAACGCGCTGTATCACAACAACGGGAACGGGACATTCACCGATGTCACGGCGCAATCGGGCATCGGCGGCAAGCCTCCCGGCACCATCAGCGTGGGCGCGGCGTGGTTTGATTACGACAACGACGGCCTGCTGGACCTGGTGGTCTCCAATTACACTCTGTGGACCCCCCAAACGGACAAGCGCTGCAGTGCAGGCGGCGTGGAATATTATTGCGATCCGCGCTTGTACTACGAAGAAGTGCCGCACCGGCTGTATCACAATCTGGGTGATGGAAAATTCGAGGACGTTACCGAAAAGTCGGGGTTTGGCGCCGCGCCGGGGAAAGGCATGGGGATTACGATCGCCGATTTCAACGATGACGGATGGCAGGACGTATTCATCGCTAACGACACAGAGGCAAACTCGTTGTTCATCAACAAGGGCAACGGCACTTTCGAGGATGAGGCGCTGCAGTTGGGGGTGGCTTACGACGAAAGCGCGAAGGCTGTGTCTTCCATGGGCAGCGATGCGAACGATTATGCGAATGACGGTCGGCCGGGAATTTTCTATAACAACTTGATGGGCCAGATCTGGGCGCTATTCCAGAATCGCGGCGACGTGTTCCGGTATGTCTCGCCGCAGGTCAGGTTGCGGCAACTTAGCCAGGCATTTTCGGGATGGAGCGCGGGATTTGTCGATTTCGATAACGACGGCTGGAAGGATCTGTATTCCGCCAACGGCGATGTAGACAACATCAAGCCCAATGCCCGGCAGCATGACACGATGTTCCGGAATCTGGATGGGAAGCAGTTCCAGGACGTGTCGGATGAAATGGGAAAAGACTTTCTACGAATGGGTTATCAACGCGGGGCGGCGTTTGGCGATTTGAATAACGATGGTTTCGTGGATGTGGTGGTGACTTCGCTGAATGAAGCGCCGCGGATTCTGATGAATTCGGCGGACAACGGAAATCACTGGCTGGCACTGGCGCTGACGGGACGGCACAGCAATCGCGATGCGATTGGAGCCAAGGTGAAAGTTACAACGGCGTCGGGCCGGGTGCTGACGAATCGGGTGTCAGTGAGTGTGGGGTTTATTTCGTCGAGCGATAAGCGGGTTTGTTTTGGGCTGGGCGGGGAGCGGGAGATTCGGGAAGTGGAAATTCGATGGCCGCGGGGGGCGGTGCAGAGGCTTACGAAGGTGGTTGCGGATCAGTTTCTCAAGGTGGAGGAACCAAAGCAATAAAAGCGCACAAGCTAAAGCATGTGCTACCGGCTGTTTTGCGCGAGAGCGGGAGCGGACGAGGGAGCGGGTGTGTTAGGCGGGTGAGGCGATAAGGCCTGGCACGGGTTTGCCTTTGCCGTCGCGGGTGACGTAGAAGGGGCGCTTTTCGGTTTCGTATGCGGTATCGGGGCGGATGCCTAGCAGCGTGTAGATGGTGGCGTGCAGGTCTTCGATACTCACGGGATTTTCGATAATCTTGCAGGGGCGCTCATCCGCGGTGCGGCCGTAAACCTGGCCTTTTTTCACGCCGCCGCCGAACAGGAGCACGGAACACGCCTCGGTGAAATGGCGATGCATGCCGTAATGCCGGGGCTCCGTCATCACATCGGGTTGCTTCACCTGCTCCTGGACGCGGGCGCCGGGCTTGCCTTCCACCATCATGTCGCGGCCGAATTCGGTGGCGAGGACGACCAGTGTGCGGTCCAGCAGGCCGCGCTCCTCCAGATCGAGAATCAGCTGCGCGACAGGTGCGTCGATCGTCTTCTTCATGTCGGCGGCGCGAGTGTGGCCGTTTTCGTGAGTGTCCCAATAGCGGAAGGGAACATACTCGGTGGTAATTTCGATGAAGCGCGCGCCGGCTTCCACCAAACGGCGGCCCAGCAGGCAGCCCAGGCCGAAGCGACCGGTGTTGTAGCGGGCGTAAATCTTTTCTGGTTCGAGCGAGAGATCGAACGCGCGGGCAGCGGGCGAGTTCAAGAGACGATGCGCCTTCTCCAAGGATCGCGCGAGGCTCTCGCGCTGAAAGTCGCTCCCGCGCTCACCGACGGGACTGGACGCGACCAGCTTCTTGTAAGCTTCATAGCGGGAAATAAAGCGAGAACGCCCGATGTATTCGGAAGGCTGAGTGCTGGCGGCGGCATCGCGCGGGTCGGCTATGACGAAAGGACCATGCTCGCCGCCGAGGAACCCGGCGGTGTGGAAGGCCTTGACGGCATCGCTCTCGCCGCCGATTTCAAGGCTCTGCCCGATATCGATAAAGGCGGGAATATCGGGATTGCGAGGTCCGAGCGTCCGCGAGATCATGGCGCCCAGGTGTGGCGTGGCCACGGATTGCGGCGGCGCATAGCCGGTGTGCCAGTGATATTGATGGCGCGAGTGCAGAATGAATCCGAGGTCACCCACGCGATGCGAGCGGAGGAGCGTGCCACGGTCGAGAATCTTTCCGATGTTTTCGAGCCCTTGTGAAAGGCTCGCTCCGTCGAGCACGGTGGGAACGCTCTCAAAAGTGCTGAGAACTTCATTGGATGCGAGGCCGGGACTGTAGGGCGTATAGCGTTTCGGATCGAACGTTTCGGTCTGCGCCATTCCACCGGCCATCCACAGCAAGATCATGCTATCTGCTTTCGGCGCGATTCCCGGCCGGTCTTGAGCTAGAAGCCGGGACTCGCCTGCGGCCAATGCAGCCAGTGTGGCGGAGGCGGAAGCTCGCAGGAAATGCCTTCTGGATAGTCCGTGGAATAAGTCCTGGTTCATATCGCGACTCAGTAAATGTACTGCATTTCAGGATGCATCAGGAGGGCCCATAGCAGGTCTTCCAGTCCTGAGATTGACGGTTTACCATCGGGAGCGAGTAAAGCGCGCGCGATACGGGATTCGCCGGCGCTCGGCATACGGCAGAGCGCTCGCAGGTACAGCTGGTCAATCAAAGCCTGCGGATTGGAAGTAGACGGCAAACCGGGTAACGGTGGATTTCCGGTGACCGCAAGCAGCTGCTGCCGGTCGGGTTCGGCGGAGAAGATAAAGAATCGGACCGCGGGACTGATGTCGTCGCGCAAGGATTCATCGCTTACGGCGGCACTCCCGTGCATACGCGTAAAGCCGAGGCCGTCAATATCGTAAGAGAGGGTTGACGGCACGCCGGGAATCAAGGCTTCCTGGAAGCGCTTTTGCGAAGAAGTCAGCGGCGCTACTTGAGGCTTGGCGAGGGTAACGAGTTCACTCAGCTTTTTGTCGCCGCCCGGCCCGGTGAGCACGACGCCAGCCCAGCCCGCCACGGTGCGCGCGGGATCGTAGCTGCCCGCATCGGTCAACAGGAACCAAAGCCTCTTGACGCCGGTGAGATCGACGTCCAGCTCGCTGCTGCCTTTACGGAGCGTCTTGCTGTCATACAGAGGCGACGGCGCGGCCGGAAGCTGGCCGAGAAGACGCCGCGATCCCCGGCGCAGCATCATGTTCAGCGTATCCCCATTCACCAGTTCCAATCCTTGGAGCGTGGTGGCTTCGGGATTGCGCGTGGTGTAAACCTGATCCCGGATGGGACGGCCGAGCGCGCGAGAGAGCGGGGTGGACTTCAATTCCCATTCGCGAACGTAAGTCGCGCGCTGGTCGGTCTGCAGAATCCGCCATTCACCGGTGAGCGAGGAGACGGTATCGACGAACTGCTCTGCTGTAAGGCGGCGCGGGCGTGGGCCGCGGAACGTGTATTCCCTGCCCTTTTCATCCTGGCCGGGAATCGAGGGGAGCTGGTAGGCGCGCGAAGTCATGATTTGCCGCATCAGGTGCTTCAAATCGTATCCTTGATCGGTGAAATCCACGGCCAGCCAGTCGAGCAGATCGGAATTCCACGGGACGTTGTCCATTTCGTCGACAGGCTCAACTAGTCCGTAGTCGAAGAAGCGGCCCCAGATGCGATTCACGATGGTGCGCGCGAGTCTTCCGTTGTCGGGAGAGGTGAAGAGTTGGGCAGCGGCGGCCCGGCGTTCCGCGGGAGTGGCATTCTCGGGAACCGTGCCAATTTGCGGATACAGAAATTCGGGGCCCGTGAACTTTCCGGTCTTCACGTCGCAGCGGACCAGCTCAAGTTGATTCTGATCGGAGAAGAGTGCGGCCATTCCGTAGGATTGCTTCAGCTTGTAGTTGTTGATGAAGCTGTCATGGCACGAAGCGCACTTCAGGTTCACGCCGAGGAAAATTTGCGCGGTGTTTTGAGAGGCCTGCATGAACGGCGTCTGGCTGGCATTGACCGCGCCGCGCCAGTTTACGCCGAGCAGAAAGCCTTCGGGACCCGTATCTTTAGCTGGATTGAGAAGCGCGGCGACCATCTGGTCATAAGGGAGATTGCCGCGGAGTGCGGACTGAAGCCAGGGCGTGATGCTCTTGCGGGTGCCCGCGTAATTGACGCCTTGATCGTTGCGAAGAAGATCGTTCCAAAAGCTGATCCAGTGGCCGGAGTACATGGCGGTATCGGCGAGCAGACGGTCAATCAGCCGGGTACGCTTGTCCGGATTCGAATCTTTCAGGAACGCGTCCACTTCGGCGGAAGAGGGAACCACGCCCCACAGATCCATCCAGGCGCGCCGCGCGAACAGATTATCGGAAACAGGTTCGGCGAAAGGCAGCTTCTTGGTCAGGAAGTACGCGTCGAGGAAGCGATCAATGGGATTTGGGTATTTCGATTCCGGTATCGAGGGCCGGCGCGACGAAAGCGAGGGGTTCCCGGCTTGGGTCGTCTTAGCTGCGGTGTCGGTCCAGGGCGCGTTCTGGTCGATCCAATCGGAGAGCGACTTGATCTCAGCGTCGCTCAGGCCGGGGCCTTGCAGCGGCATGCGTGGGCCAATCTTGCCGGTGACTCGCTGGAGGAGGAGGCTGCGGGAGCTGTTCCCGGGCACGATGACTTTGAGCAATCCCTCGCGGCTGGTAACGGAGAGTCCGGCCTTTGGATTCGCGCCGCTATGACATCCGGCGCACCGTTTGGCGAGGATAGGGTGGATGGTGGTGGCGAAGTCAACAGTTTGGGCGAAGGCGGGGAATAAGAACAAACCGGGGACAATAGTTGCTGCTGGTCTCAACACAAGCCTGGATACATTGTAAAAGAGAGCGTGTGCGGACGGCGCTCCTAGCAGGTAGTATGCGATGATCTTACCAGGATCTTACCAAGGGGTAACGCCACGATGGATACTACCAGGCTTAGTTCGAAAGGCCAAATTGTCTTGCCGAAAGCGTTGCGTGACGCGCACAAGTGGCGCCCCGGAACCGAATTCGCCATCGAGGAGGCGAAAGATGGCCTGTTACTTCGGCCGCTGCGGCTGTTTCCGCCAACTCGCCTTGAGAATGTTATCGGATGCCTGCCCTATAAAGGAAAGCCAAAGACCCTGAGTCAAATGAAGAAGGCGATTGGCGAAGCGGTGAAGGAGCGGCATGGTCGCGGTCGATACTAACGTTCTGGTGCGGCTGATCACGCAAGATGACGCGGCGCAGGCGGCGCGTGCGGTGAGGCTGTTCCAGCGGGAAGAGGTTTGGATCGCCAAAACTGTGTTGCTTGAAACCGAGTGGGTTCTGCGATACGTATACGGATTCAATGCTCAAGATATATCCGATGCCCTCCAAGGGCTCGCGGGGCTTTCAGCGGTCCACCTGGAAGATCCAGTGGCTGTGAATCAGGCGCTTTCGTGGCTGGATTCCGGTGTGGACTTCGCGGATGGGCTGCATCTGGCAAGCTGCGGCGACGCCACGCGGTTTGCGAGCTTTGATGCTCGGCTCATGAAGAGCGCGGCCAGGCTTGGGTTTACTGTGGTCCCACTTTGAAGTTGCGTGGCGCATGCGGAAACACAAGCTAAAGCATGTGCTACCAAGGGGATGATTCTCCCCCTGAGCCGCGAACCTTCAGGGAGCGTCACGATAGCTGGTTGCTCCACACCCGTAGACCGCGTACGCTTGCTGACGCGCGCGGCTCCGTTACGAAAAAAAGGGCTGCCTCCGAGGAAGCAGCCCGTGTTTTGGGGGTTCAGAGAAAACTAGAACGTGTACTTCAGCGCGAACTGCAGGTTGCGGGCGCCCACGGACGTATTGACCACGCCTTCATTGCTGCCGCCGTGGACGTCGATCGAGTAACCTTGCACGGCGAAGATGGGCGAATTGAAAGCGTTGATGGCCTCGGCGCGGAACTCCACGCTCTGACGCTCGGTGATCGGGAACTTCTTGGACATGCCCACGTCAACCTGCTTGATGCCAGGTCCGCGTTCGGTGCTTACGCCGCAGTTGCCGAACTTACCGGCGGCCGGCGCCGCCATGGTGCTGGGATCGAACCATATGTAGCCGCCACCAGCGAAGTTCTGATAGGGAGTCTGGCGCGAGGGGGCGATGCAATCGGGGCGCGGCTGGAACGATCCGGTCCCTGGATCGCCGGCCCACATCAACATCGAGATGGGGAATCCGCCGTGGACGGTAAAGATGGTGTTTACTTGCCAATCGCCTAGAACAGCGTTGACAAATTTGTTCGCATCCTTGCCGTACGCGCGATGCTTGCCGAAGGGCAATTCATAAGTCACGTAGCCGTTGAAGACGTTGGTGACATCGTGATCGCAGAATCCGTAGTCCTGGTTGATGTTATAGACGTTTTGCTGAAACGCGACATCGGCGCTAGCTTGGCTCGCGCTGGCATCGCCGTAGCGGCCGTAATAGCCCTGGTTGTTGGTCAGGCATTTCGACCAGGTATGGTTGATCTGGAACGCGAGTCCCTTGCTGAGCCGCCTCTGGAAGGAAAGCTGCAGCGCCTCGTAGTTCTGACGGCCCACCGTGGCGTTGAGTCTCACTTGGCCCGTGCCGTCGTTCTTGAGGGTCGGATTGCCGGATAAGTACGGACCCGGAACCACCGTGCCGTTGGCCTGAAGTACAGCCTGGCCCGCATTCAAAATGGATGCCAGGTGATCGGTGTGCTGTCCGACGTAGGCCACCTGGAACGTGGTGGAATTTCCGAACTGCCGCTGGATGGAGAAGTTCCATTGATTGGAGACCGCGGGGCGATAGTTCGGATCCTGCAGGTGCAGCCGGACGCCGGCGAAACAGGATGCGGGGGCGGCGGTTACGTTGGCAACCGTGCACGGCGCGCCGGCCGCGCCCAATGCGGCAAAACCCTGATCCAGCGTAATCTGATTCGCTGGAATGCTTCCCTTGGAATCGCTGTTGAACTGACCCACCAGATCGACGTTCCAGGGCGCGTTGGTTGCCAGGCGATTGAATTCGCCAGTGCCCTCCTGGAAGCTGGAACGGCTGAACGCGGCGCGAATCACGGTGTTCTCGCCCCACTTTCCGCCCGGGCTCCAAGCGAGGCCGATGCGCGGAAGGAAATTCGCGATGCCGTTGTACTGGTTATAGAGGGCGCGGCTGTTGCCGTTCTGGCCGGCCAGTTGGATCTGGCCGCTGATCTCGCCGAAGTTGGTCATGCGATCGTGAACTTCGTAGATCGGGGTGAAGAGCTGCCACCGCAGGCCGAGATTCAGGGTCAGGCGGGGAGTGATCTTCCAATCATCCTGGAAGAACGCGCCGATGGCGCTGTTGCGCTGTCCCACGGTACCGCCGAATCCCTGGCCGTAGCCGAGATAATACGGCAGGCCCAGAAGGAAGTCGGCTTCCGCATTGCCGGTGTATTGTCCGTTGAAGCCAATCTGGCCGGCTGCGCCGTCATTGCTGGTGGCGGGGATGTAGTTGTTGCGATAGCGCACGAATTGAAAGCCCGCATGCATGTTGTGCGCGCCGCGGGTGAAGGACGCCGCATCGTCAAACTGGATGGCGGTCTGGTGGAACACTTCCGCGGCGTTCACGGTGCCGAAAGCGAAAGGACCGTTCAAGCCGCCGCCGACTGGGGCTCCGGAGAAAGACAGGCCCGGAAGAAACGAGGTCGGCTGGCCGGCGATCAGACCGGCGGCATTGGCGCCGCTTGAGGTGTGCGCCTCAGCCGGGAAATAATTGACGCCGATGCGGGCTTCATTTACAAACGACGGAGTGATGGCCCGGGTGTAACCGATGACACCGCTCCACAGCGGGAACTTATCGACGTTGTTGTACACCAGCGGCTGGCTGTTGATAGTGGGGTTCTCCACGTACTGCTGCGAGTAACGCACGAACAGATGATCCTTGTCCGACAGGCTGTAATCCACTTTGGCGTCGCCCTGATTGCCGTGGACATAAGTCTGCTGCGTGTTGGACGCGTTGTTGAGCAGGCCGGGCAGGTTGGCCTTGGGAAGCACGCCGATGATCTTCAGCGCGGTGGGACTGAGGCCCGTGATGCACGGCGCGGAACCCATCTTTTGGCCGGCTCCACAGATTGCGGCCTTTGTGAGGTCGGCGGGCATCGCGACGGTGGTGCCCGGGTAGTTGAGTTTGATCCCGGGAATGTCGGAAAGATTCCCGGCGCGCTGCTGGTCTGAGAAAGTGTTGACGGTGCCCGGAGTCGCGGGCGTGTCAAAGCGCGAGCCCTGGTAATCGACGAAGAAGAACAGCTTGTTCTTCTTGATGGGCCCTCCGAAGGTGCCGCCGAATTCGTTCCAGCGCAGGTTCGCGGGCGCGCTATTCACGGCCGGGTCCGAACTGAAGTTCCGGGACCATTCATTGGCGTTGAAGAAGTCATTGCGGTAAAACTCGAAGGCATTGCCGTGAAATCCGTTGGTGCCGGATTTCAGGCTGACGCTGATGACCCCGCCCAGGAACTGGCCGTACTCGGCGCTGGGATTGTTGGTGACTACGTTGAATTCCTGGATCGCATCCACGTTTGGGGAGAAGGCGACGTTGTTATCCACGAACTCAATGTTCTCCATCCCGTCCAGCAGATAATAGGTGGCCTGCTCGCGGTTGCCGTTGATGTAGGGGCGGCCGGAGTTGAAGGTGGATTGGCCGGTATTGAAAGATGCGGGGCTGGTGGTGACCGCGCCGGGCATCAGCAGAGCCAACTGATTGTAGTTCCGGGTTGCCAGCGGCAGGCTCTCGATAGCGTGGGAGTCCATCACGGTGCTGATCTGAGTGCTCTCAGTCTGAAGCAAGGGAGCGCTGGAGGTCACTTCCATGGTCTGGCTTACCTGCCCGAGCTGCATATGAAAGTCGATTCGCGCGGTTTGATTGAGCACCAGTTCCACGGAGCGCTGCACGGCCGTCTGGAAACCCTTGGATTCCACCCGGATCTCGTAGGTGCCGATGGGCAACCGGGGCAGGCTATAGAAACCGCCGGCGTTGGTGTGCGTCGGCCACGCGGTGCCCCGGTCCACGTCACGGGCGGTTACCAGCGCGTCATTGAGCGCCGCGCCGGATTGGTCGGTAACCTGGCCGTTGATCGCGGCTGTAACGTCCTGGCTCCATGACATGCTGGTCCCGGCCAGAAAAAGCGCCAGAACTACTGCCAAAATTCGGTTTGCGCTGCTGCCAGCTTTCATACTCATCGCAACTCCCTCCCGCTGTCTCTTGAAATGTAGGTCTCGCACAAATTCACCACGCCTGTTTCGCAATACTGCGCCGGATGCCAACCACTGTCTAGTTCCAAACCGTTGCCGTTCTTGTTACGAATCGGTTCAATACTTCACCGAACGTCCCTGGTTTCAGTACGTTCCGCGACGGTGTGAACATGCTCGCGCGAGCAGCCTTCGAGCAGCATCCGGACCGGCCTGACCGCCGCCAGATTCAACTCGGCCTGGGGCGCTTCCATCTGTTTGAGCCGTTCCAGTCGCTCTCGTACCCAGGGCGCGTCCACTGTTTTCCCGCTGTCAATCTTGTCGAGCGCTTCGAGACCCATGGAACCCAGTTGCGCCAGGGCCGCCGATAACGGCGCCACTTCCCGCAGCAACGGAGCGTTCTCCAGCAGCGGGCGGATCCGGGCATCATTTTGTTTCCAGGCCAGAAGAACCAGCCGGATGTGCTTGCGCTCACTGGAATGATTGACCGGGTTGGCCAGGACGGACTGGATGGTGTCCGCCAGTTCACGGACAGACTCACTCTCGGGCCGCGCGGCGTCCACCAAACGATTCAGGGGCGTCCGGCTGTCATAGACGCGCGACGACTGGCGGCCTTGAATTCCCAGCGGCTCCACCACATCGGCCAGCACACGCAATCCGTCCACCGGTTCGCCGCCCGTAAGGCGATCAAGCATCGGTTCATAATTCGAACGGTGCCGGACCCCGGCCGTCTCCAGCCAGCGGCTGACCACGGCCATCCGGCCATACATGGAATCGACATTCGCTACTTCTCGCGGAGACCACAGGCGCTCGGCAATGGCTGCCGCTCGCGGCCAGATACGAGAGTCGATGGTTTCCTCGGTCACATACTCGCTCCAGATGCAGGCTTCACCGCCGAGTATGCGGGCGGTTTCTTCGCTGGTGAGATCCTTCGCGCCGGCCAGGGGGTCAATCGAATAATGGAACGATGTGGGACGCAAGTGGTCCAGGTAATAGCCGTACGACAGCATTCCCCGGAACCCTTTCTTGGCCGCCTCCGCGAGCGACTCCGGACCGCGCCAGGATTGAATTACCGCTCCCGGACTCACTGCCGGATGCAGCACCTCATCCCAGCCCACCATTTGCTTGCCATGCTTCCGCACCAACTGCTGCACCCGCTCGCTGAAGTACGCCAGGATGTCATGGCTGGACTTGAGGCCGTGCGCTTGCGCGAATGCCTGCACTTCGGCGTTGGCCTTCCACTGGGCGTCCAACACTTCGTCGCCGCCGATGTGGAAATACTGGTCGGGAAACAGCGCAGCCATCTCGCCGATCCAGGCGTCCAGCACGGTGTACAAACCTTCGTTCGCGGGGTTCAGCGTCGGCTCGAAAATTCCCCAGCGCCGCTGGATCTGGTAGGGACCCGGAGCGCTTCCGAATTCGGGATAGGCGGTGAGCCAGCTAGTGGCATGGCCGGGTATGTCAAACTCGGGCACCACGCGAATCCCGCGGTCGCGCGCGTACGCCAGGACTTCGCGGACCTGCTGCTGCGTATAGAATTTGCCGCCGGATCCCAGCTGGTGCAGCTTGGGAAACAGTTTGGTCTCGACGCGAAAACCCTGATCGTCCGAAAGATGCCAGTGGAGCACATTCAACTTCACGCCGGCCATCGCATCCAGGTTGCGGAGGATGACGGGGACCGGCATCCAGTGCCGGGCCGCGTCGATCATCAGTCCGCGCCAGGCGAACCGCGGATGGTCCTCGATGTGAACCGCCGGAACCGAAAATCCGTCGCCGCCAGGGCCGATCAATTGCGAGAATGTTTCCATTCCACGCAGCGCGCCCAGTGCGGTGGGCGCCGAGAGCCGCGCGCTGGAAGAGGTTACGTCGAGGCGATAGGATTCGTCTTCGCCTAGAGTGGGCCACTCGGAACCGCCGGCTCCGCAATCCACCACCAGCGGCGCCGTTCCGCCGTTTTGTAAGTCCGCCGCCATGGGAATGCCGGTCTGCTTCGAGATGCGATTCACCAGGCGCGCCAGTCCCGCTTCCAGCGTCGGGCCGCAGCGACCCGAGAGCGCGGCGCGGAAATTGACATCTATCGCGAGCTGTCCCTGGCCAGCTACCACGCCGGCCGGCATGGGCATCAGACGCGCTTCGGGGCCGCCGAAAACACTTGCGGGCAGGAAGATCGAGGCCATGACTAACGCTATACAACTCCTCATCTCGGCAACATTTCCTCCAACTCTTCCCGCGATATGCGGCGACCGTATTCGCATAACTCAAACGCTTCGGCATGCACCACGGCGAGTGCCGGTTCGACACCGTATCGCCGTTGCAGAGCCTCTCTCACAGGCGGTGAGATGTTCCGCGACCACTGGCGGGCCAGCCACTCAAGGCGCTCCTCCGGCTGCTCCGGGACTTCCGCCTCTTTGCCGTCCACCCAGGGCAGCCACTCATAAACTTGCGACCTGTGCGCGTCCAGAGCCGCGATCTTTTGATCCCACACGGGTCCCACGTCCACGGCGGTGTCGGGCGAGAACGGGAGGGGCTTCAGGAAGCGGTCTTCGAGGTATAGAAAGACCGGATTCTCGCGCAAGGGCGGCGTATCCGGACAAACGCGCGGGACCATGACGAGGTAGGCCGAGTCCTGCACGGCCTGGCTGGTGTAGCGGTGGTCGGGATGATAGTCGCAGGGGCGGTGAGTGAGGACCATGTCCGCGCGCCAGCGGCGGATCTGGCGCACGATCTCCCAGCGCACGGCCAGGGTGGGCAACAATTCGCCATCCCGGTTGGGCAATGCCTCCGAGCCGGCGATGCCCAGACGGCGGCCAGCCTCGCGAGCCTCTTCGGCGCGAGCTGCCGCGAGTTCAGCGCCGCCGCGGAGTTGGTGACCGGCTTCGCCATTGGTCAGCGACAGGAACTTGATGCAATGCCCGCCGGCGGCCAGCTTCGCAGCGGTGCCGCCGAAGCCGATTTCGCAATCGTCCGGGTGGGCTCCGATGCACAACACGCGCAGATGGCTGGATTGCTGCTGCATGGACACGCAATGTTGCGCTGGAACCGTCTAAACTGTCCAGTTCCAAACGGTTCGGAAGTTGTTTCGCTCCGGTTCCGTACGCCACAGAACGTATTCCTTTTCAAGCGTTTATTGGGGAACACGCGTGTTAGAATTACGCCAGAGACGGACGCAGCGCGATGACCGAGGGACCAGCCTCCAAAACGCCCCATAATGGCGACGCATCACCCGACGCCGTCCGCGCGGAACTTGACCGGGTCCTGCACAGCCACGAATTCCGAGCCAGCCGGCGCTGCCAGGAATTTCTGCGGTACGTTGTGGAAAACACGCTCGCCGGACGCGGCGACACGCTGAAGGAACGCACTATCGGAATCGACGTTTTCGG
This sequence comes from Acidobacteriota bacterium, assembly GCA_030776455.1. GTDB lineage: Bacteria > Acidobacteriota > Terriglobia > Bryobacterales > Bryobacteraceae > JALYHQ01. Next base: position 20,612 of record JALYHQ010000161.1, read on the forward strand.
CCGGCCGGTATCCTATGACCCCAGCGAAGACGCCACCGTCCGGGTGAAGGCGGGCGAGGTTCGCAAGCGCCTGGGAATCTATTACGCCGGGGCTGGGAGCGCCGACGATATCCGGATCGAGTTGCCGGCCGGCACTTATGCACCCGAATTTTCTCACGTCACGCACGCGCCGCCGGTGACTGAATCGCCCGTGATACCGCCGGCGCCCGCGCCACGGACCCGCTGGCGGTGGCCTGTGGCCGGGGGACTTGCCGTGATAGCGGCCCTACTGGGTGCCTGGTTCGTGACGCGGCCTCCGTCGTCACCCATCAATCAGTTCTGGTCTCCGGTGCTCGGCGGGTCCTCATCGGTACTGGTTTGCGCCTCATTCGTTCCGGTTTGGGCGCCCAATCCGAAGATCACGAATGATCAGCCTACCCGGTTTGAGGATTTCGTCCACCTGACGGACCAGTTCGTGGGCGGCGGCGATCTGCTGGCGGCCACGCGAATTTCAGCCATGCTCGCTCGCCAGAACCGCGATTATCACGTGAAGATCGGCAACGATGTGTCGTTTCAGGATCTGCGCACGACGCCCGCGATTCTCATCGGCTACTCGCTGACTCGCTGGAAGGACATCAGCCGTCAGTTGCGCTTCTTTATCGATGGACAGCGCTGGCCACTAATGGTGACCGACAACGGCGCGGCCACGCAATGGGCGCTTCCCGACATTCCGGCGGATCGGCGCGCGGTGGAAGATTATGCGATAGTGACGCGCGTTTTCCATCCGGATACACGGTCAATGATCGTGCTGCTGTCCGGCATCACGCAGTATGGAACGGACGCGGCGGCGGACCTGGTGACTAGTCCGGATCTGATGAAGGAAGCGCTGCGGTCCGCACCAAGCGGGTGGCAGCAGAAGAACCTGCAGCTGGTGATCCATGTGCGGGTGATCTCGGGGACACCTACGTCCCCGAAAGTAGTCGCGTCCTGGTTCTGGTAGGGCCTACTGAATCGGCAGCAACACGGTGTTGCTGGTCTTGCCGTTTACGGTGATGGTCAACTCCAGGGTCGACGACGAAGGCATGTCGTCGGTGATCTTGAAGCGGAATACGGAAACACCGGTATAGCCTTGTGAGGCGCCGGCCCAATCCATGGAGGGCTGTAACGAGCCCAGCGAGATTGAGAGCGAATCCACCAGCACTGGCGGCGGGTTCCCGGGCAGGAAGCCATCGATGACGTGCCGGTCATAAGGACCGAAGCCCGTGCCAAGGATGGTTACCATCTCGCCGTTGCGCGCTGGGCTGTCGGTAGTGATGGGCGTCCCATCCTCATGCAGCGCGACCGTATAAGCTTTGGCGCCAACCATTCGACTGAGCAGACCGGGGGCATTGCGCGCTATCGCGAACTTGCCGGTAACGTCGGCTTGTCCCTCGGTGTGGATCAGCAGCGTGTAATCCCCGTCGGGTAGATCCGAAGGAACCTGCGCATTGATCTGCTGCGGAGATACGAAGAACAGTGGAAGAATCCGGTCATTCACTGTCACAGTGACTCCGGCAATGCTCTGAGACAACGGATTCACGCGGCCCACTTCAACGGTGGGAGCGAGGCTTTCTCCAAAGATGGCGATGATGGAACCGGGCGCGACGGCGGCATCCGGAGTGTCACCGGCAGCATTCTTAACGCCTGCGGGGGCAATGAACGGGACACGATCCAGGCGCGCCAGAACGCTGCGGGGGCTGGATAAGGTAACTGAACCGGTGGCGAAGGTGCCGCTCAGGTCACCGCCCCAGCGCCGGAATTTGAATCCCGGTTTGGCTTCAGCGGTTACGGTTACGGTGGTGTTGGCCGAATAGAACATGTCCGGCGACGAGGGATCGTAATGGAAGTTCACGCTGTCGGACGGATCCGACGCCGAACTCAAGCGATAGGAAGTGTTGTAACTGACCCAGACGGTTTTGAAGTCCGAGTTGACGGTAAAGGTGTGGTCGGGCGCCCCGCCATCGGACCAGGAAGCGAAATCCATTCGTGCGCCGTCACCGAGCGAGATGGAGGCTGGAGTGGAAATGCGCACGGTGGAACCCATGGGGCGGTCAATGGTGCACGGAGCGGGACAGCTCTTGCCATCCACCTGCAGCGCCGCATTGGGTTGCAGGCTTTGAACGATCACGCGGGGGACCACGTCATACGCGGCGTTGATGAACAGGCCGGAATCCACCGCCGACGGATCCACAGTGAAAGACTGAGTGACGGGTCCGCCATTGGACCACGCGCGGAAGGTGTATTTTCTTCCCGCGGAATTGAACTGCTCCGAAGGCGCAGTGATCTGATGCTTGGTTCCCACGCCCCATACGTAGGTGCTGGTGGGTCCTGTCTTGCCGTCCACGGTGAGTTTGAGGCCTAAAGGCTGAGTGGAAATGTCGACACCCGCGCCTGGAATGAAGTTGGCCATCATGATGGTGGGCTTGGAGAGATCTGTGTCCACCAGCAGCGTCGAGTTCTGACCCCAGGAATTACCTGCGCCGTCACTGAACGAATCGAAGACCCAAATCTTGCCGTTGAGTTCTCTCTGCGGCGTGGGAGCGCCGATTTCGTGCGGCGTGTTGGGGAGAAAATCGAAGTCACCGTAACACAGCGGCGGTATTCCCAGTGCGGCGCCGGGGCCGCTTCCCTGCCCGTTCGGGCATGTGCCTGGCGCAGTGGGATCCAGCAGCGTCGGAATGGCTGTGCGATCCACATTCACCTGGAAGCCTAGTGGCGAGGTTAAAAAGCGGACGCGTTTGGCGCGCACGAACGTCGGTGAAATCGAGGTGGGTCCGTTA
>JALYHQ010000162.1 GCA_030776455.1 Acidobacteriota bacterium
GTGTACACCATTCCGCCGGCGCCGGTGGAAGTCGCGCCCGGCGCGGCGCTGCGGCTGACGTGGTGGCCGGCCGATGCGGTGGCGGATCAGCTTCAGTCCGGCGGGATGGCCATGGCGCGGAAGAGCAAGCTAGCCGAAGACAGCAAGTCCGCGCCTGCGAAAGCGGCTTCCGGCGGTGAGGTAGTGATCGACATTCCGCTCCGCTGATCGCTGCCTACGCCAAGCGCCGCAAGGTTTCCACCATTCGTTCCGCGGCTTCAGGGCGGGAGCCGAAGCGGCATTCGTTGTATGCCGTAGTGAGATCTTGCACCAGCGCGGCCAGAGCGGGTTCGGGCATGACGCGGGCAAACTCCACCGGGGTCAGCCACACAGGTTTCTCGATGCCGCGGCGCTTCAGGAGCGTAAGCATTCGCTCATACAGCAGCGTGGCGTCGGATGCGCGGCCTTCTCCTCGTTGCACCATGCGTACGCGTCTGTGTGTTCGCAGCCAGCGCTGCACCGAGCGTCCGAACCGCGCGGCCAGCAGTCCCAGCGCGGCCAGCGCGATCAGCAGCGGGCCCAGCCGTTTGCCCCAATCGACGGCCCCTGCCTCGCTGCGCGCCAGCCACGCTGCGGTATTATCCATCCATCCGAAGCGCAAGCGGCGGCTCGATTCTCCCATGCGCGAGGCCAGCAAGACCTGGCGGTCCAGATTGTAGTTGACCACCCAATCCTGCCAAAAGACATCAGCCGCGTCCGACAGAAAACCGATGCGTGTCCAAATCGAAACTTCCGCGCGGCGCGCGTCCGGCGGGGTGGGATCGTAAGCCACCCAGCCGGCCGCTGGGGTCCAGGCTTCCACCCAGCTATGCGCATCTGAAGATCGGATGACGCGCCAGCCGCTTACCGGATTGAACACTCCGCTTTGAAAGCCAGTGGCGACGCGCGTGGGCACGCCCAGCGTCCGCAACATAACCGCCATGGCGCTGGCGAAGTACTCGCAATGGCCGCGTCGGCGCTCGAATAGAAACTGCGCCAGTGGATCGGGCACTTCGGTCTGTGGCAGTTCCAGGGTATAGGAATAATTCTGCCGCAGCCATGTTTCCACGGCGCGAGCCTGACCCTCAAAGGTGGTTTCGCCGTTGGCCACGCGCTGAGCCAGTGCGCGGATACGCGGATCCAGCTTCGGCAGCCGCAGACAGATTTCGCGCATCTCCGTGGTGAGCGGCTCGCTGTTAGAGGTACTCTCAGTGAAATAGCTGTATACCTGATACGAAACTGCGTCCGCGTCGCCCGGCCGCACGCGGTATCCCGACGGATACCGAAGCACTGTGAAGCCGGGATCGATCCGCAGATATTCGGGGATGCCTGCGAAGAACAGCGCATCGGCTCCCAGATCGTTCAAGCGCACTTCGTAGGAGATGTGATGGCCGCTGCCACGAACGGCCGGACGAGCATCCAGCGTTACCGCGCCGCTCGATTCCGGCTTCAATGGATCGCCCACGGTGCGCGGGTTCGACCAGCGCTTGCCGTCGAATTCACTGAGCGCGGCGCCGCGCCACTTCACGTTCATCGGCAAGTACGATCCCTCATCGACGCGCACGTGCATCACGGGAGTATTCTCTTGCCGCAGTTCGCCGGTCTGGTCCAGCGAAACGTGGGATGAAAAACCGGCGACGTGAATCCGGTGCGAGATCAAGTGCTGGAAAGCCGCGCGAGCAGTCCGGGGCAGCAGGAAGAAGAGTCCCCAGGTAAGCGACAGGATTCCAAATGAGACGAAGATCACTACCGCCGTGAGACGCAGTCCGATGCGGCCGTGCCCCGATCGAGTCAACGGTTTCCGAGTCTGTCCCGAGCGCCGGATCTCAGCGCTGGTGAAGGTGGCCACGCTGAGCACCAGGAACAGCGCGAGGAAGAAGAAGAAGCTGAAGTTGTAGGAGAGCACGCAGGCCGCCAGCAACTCGAGCAAGGCGATCACGGCCAGAAAGAAATAGTCGCGATTGGTGCGCGCGGTCAGTAGCTTTACCGTGGCCACAAAGAAAACCAGATGCACCGTGGCTGGAATGAAGGCCGCTGAAAAATAGAGATAGTCGAGCGGATAAAACCCAAAGTATGCGAGTGTGGCGGCGGCTACCAGCCAGTCGGGAAAAGTCCACCGCAGCAGCCCGGAGGCAAGCAGCGCGCGCAGGATGAGCGCGGCCGCGGTAAGGGCGATGGCGGGCGTGTCCAGATAGCCGGACGAGACTACCGCAAGATACCCGCTGGCCAGCAGGCCGAGCAGAGAAAATTCGAAGAACCGGTCCACCGGGGACACAAGGCCGGCGGCAGTGCGGTGCATATTCGTATTTTACCAGCGGCGCGTGACCTTCCCCGCGCGTCGCTGCTATCATTGGGCATTGAGCACAGTAACTATTCCCGCGCAGGTCACTGCGGCGGACCCTAAGAAGCGGCGAACTTCCCTGTTGCTGGTTTTCATCTGCACCATTGTGGGAGCAGCGGCGCAGATCCTGATCAAGCAAGGCGCGGGGCATCTCACGCAACCCGGATTTACCGGAGCGGTGATCGGGATGTTTACCAATCTTCCGCTATTCGCCGGATACTGCCTCTATGGGATCAACGCGGTGCTGTTTGTGCTGGCGCTGCGTGAAGGCGAGCTCTCGCTGCTGTATCCCATTATCGCGCTCACCTACGTATGGGTGTCGATACTCTCGGTGTACTACTTCCATGAATCGATGAACGCTTTGAAGATCACCGGACTGGTGGTCATTGTGGCCGGCGTTGCCATCCTGGGGCGTGGAGGCAGACGTTGAACACGCCGGTCTCTTCCATGCTGCTGATTGTGTTCGGATCGGTGATCGGATCCTTCGGCGCCGTCTTTCTCAAGCTCGGCGCGAACGCATTGAAGCGCAACTGGCGCAGCCTGCTGACCAACTGGAAGCTGGCTGCCGGCGTGGGCGCGTATCTTCTTTCGAGCGTCTTCTACGTGCTGGGAGTGAAACACGGCGAGCTAACGGTGCTGTTCCCGCTGGTATCGCTGGGCTACGTCTGGGCTCTGTTTTGGGCGAAGCTGTTCTTCGATGAGCCGCTCACTAAGGCCAAGTTCGCCGGGCTGGGGCTGATCGTGGGCGGCAGTGTGCTGCTTGGACTCGGTGGCCACTGACGGCGCATCCATCCGCCGCGCTCTGCCCGGCGAAGCGGACTTGCTAACCGCCCTGACCCTGCGTTCAAAAGCTTACTGGGGTTATGATCGCGAGTTCATGGAAGCCGCCACTGCGGAGCTCACATTTCGCCCGGAAAAGTATCCCGGTCTTGAGGTCTACGTACTGGAAACCGGCACACGCGTCGTGGGCTTCTGCAGCCTCATTCCGCGATCTGCGGTTGAGGTGGAACTCGACGCTCTGTTCGTGGAACCGGATTCTATCCGCTATGGATACGGGAAAACTCTTTGGGACTACGCTGTGCTGCGAGCCCGGGAACTAGGCTTCGAAGAGATGACGTTCACCTCCGATCCTCATGCCGAGGGGTTCTATCGCGAGCGTGGCGCCGAGAAGGTTGGCGAGAAAGCTTCCAACATAACGCCCTCGCGCGTCCTTCCATTCATGCGATATCGACTATCGAAGTGAGTCCGCACGCCGCCTACCTGCGCGCCAACACGGGCGGGGCGCCGGGGGCCGGAGCCGGCGCTTCCGTGGGCGGCGGAACCTTTTTCGGGCGGGCGTCGAGACGCGTGGAGATCAGCTCCTCGCGCACACGCTGGTACTTGGGCGTGCCGGCCTGGACGCCTGTCGCGACGACATCGCGCTCGGTTACTTCCAGAGCCGCGGGCAAATACTTTTGCAAATAGTTCTTGATGCGATCCTGCACGATGCGCTGCTGGGAACGCAGCAGCAAGTGGAGCATCTGATCGCCCGCGGCCTTTGAAAGCGCGTGATAGATGTGCGACGGGCGCTGCAGTTTGGCGGACTTGAGCTCGCGCTCCAGCTTCTTGGCGCGCGCATCCAGTTGCTGCCATCTCCCGGCATCGGCGCGTCCCATGCCGGTGGCCTTAATCAGCGCCGCCTTTTCCTTGGCCGTCAACTTTTCGGTCAGCACGCCGAGGAACAGTCCCAGGCTCTCCATCTTCACGTCCGCGCCGAACGGGATCATCTGCATGGCCTTTTGAAGCTTCTGCAGACCTGCGAGATTGACCTTGGCGCCTGTAAGCGCGGGCGAATAGAGCTGCAGCAGCTTTTCCTGATCCAGCAACTGGATCACTTCGGCGCAGCGCGGCTCATTGGCGATGTGGTGCAGCTCGTCCAGAAGACCCTGCGGGGAAATTCGCGTTTCCAGCTGTGCTTCGCGGGCATTGTCATATTGCATGCGCGTGCGGTCGCCGATTGTGAAGCCAAGCTTCACCTGGAAGCGCAGCAGCCGCAGCAGACGCACCGGGTCGTCATACAGCGTGTAATTGGTGACGGCCCGGAGCTCCTTGTGCTCCAGATCGCCGACTCCATTGTTGGGATCGAGCAGCAGCCCTCGAGAAGCCGGGTTCAACGAGAGGGCGATGGAGTTGATGGTGAAATCGCGGCCGCGCAAATCTTCATGGATGGTGGCCGGCTGCACCTGCGGCTTCGCGCCGGGCTTGGCGTACTTTTCGAGGCGCGCCATGGCCAGCGAGGCGTGCACTCCCCCCGGAAACTGCATCAGCACCAGCTTGCGCTCCTCATCCACGCGCAGCAGTTGCGCGCGGGACTTCTGGGCCAGCGTCTTCGACAACTTGACGGAGGGGCCCTCCACCGTGAAATCGAGCTCACGAATCGGGAAGCCGCCGAGCATATCGCGCATTGCGCCGCCGGTCAGGAATACGTTTACGTTGGCGTGCACCGCCACGGCCTGGACGTCGGCCACCACCCGGCTCTGTTCCGAGCTAAGGTGGCTGTCTAGCATGAACATGTAGTCGCTCATGGAGTCGCTCTCCGGATCCCGCGTTCGAAACCGTCAAATTTCACTTGTCACGCCCTGGGGTGGTGATCATCTACCGTCTTCCTCAGCCGGGACCGGACGACATGCGTATAGATCTGCGTCGTCGAAATATCGGCGTGCCCCAGCATGGCCTGCAGGCTGCGCAAGTCCGCGCCGCCTTCGAGCAGATGGGTGGCAAAAGTGTGCCGAAGCATGTGGGGGGTCAGCTTGCGGAAGATTCCAGCCTTCTTGCCATGCAAGGCCAGCAGCTTCCAGAAAGCCTGGCGGGTAAGCGGTCCGCCGCGCGCGGTCACGAAAAGGTATGGGCTGGATCGCCGCCGCAATAATCCGGGCCGGCCGCTTTCCAGATACGCCGAGACCGCCGCCAGCGCCGTCTTGCCGATGGGTACAATGCGCTGTTTGTTGCCCTTCCCGGTCACCCGCACGTAGCCCAGGCTGGTTTCAAGGTCCGAAACACCGATCCCGCACAGTTCAGATACGCGGAGACCCGTCGCATACAAGAACTCCAGCATAGCGCGGTCTCGTAAGCCGGTTGGACGGCCGCCATCCGGTGCCGCGATCAACTGATTAACCTGTTCTAAATTCAGATAGTTGGGGAGACTCTGCCATTGCTTTGGAGGAACCAGCGCCGCGGTTGGATCCGCGTCCACGGCGCTCTCTTGGAGTAAGAAATGATAAAAATTCCGTATCGTCGTGATATGACGGGCGATGGACCGGCTGGCCAATCCGGCGCCATAGAGGGAATCCACATACTCGCGCATGCGGTTTCCATCTATGGAAGGCTCGGCGCCTGCGAAGTCCGCAAACCGGGTCAGATCTCTCTCATAGGCCTCCACCGTGTTGGAAGCAAGGCCTTTCTCGACGCGGCAATGGGTCAAGAAGGACTCCATCCGGCCAGAGAGGGACGCAAGGTGCATCGTGCCAATGATACAATACTCGCAAAATTGTTTGGAAGAAAACTGTAGTCGGGGGAGGCGTTTGGCAGGATCCACCAGCAAGAAGGTACTGGTTTCGCGGTTTGACCGGGAGGCCTTGACCGGGTTTGTCCACCCGCAGACTTGGCTGCTGGCAAATGGATTGGAGCTTCTAAGCGTCACCGGAACTGTGGCCGTGGTGCCCTACGACGAGATCAAACTCGTTTGTTTTGTTCGAGATTTCGAACAGGGTGAACCCCGCCGCGAAATGCGCAGCTTTACCAGCCGCCCCAAGATGGCGGGATTGTGGATCCGCATGCGCTTCCGCGACGGAGATTCCATGGACGGTTTGTTGGCTAACAATCTTTTACAGCTCGATCCCTATGGCTTCAGCTTTATCCCGCCCGATCCCGGCTTCCAAAACCAGCGCGTGTTCGTACCTCGTGCGGCCCTGGCGGAGATTCTGGTTCTGGGGGTCGTGGGCAGCCCGCTGAAGGCGCGGAGGAAGGTGAAAGAGACGCCGAAGGAGCAGATCGGGTTGTTCGATCAGGGTTAGAGCTCTACTTCGGGTGAACAGTTATCTCTGTGGTGGTGTACGTGTCACCAGTGATTGTGAAGTAGAAGCGCCAGTCATCATTGACGCGCGCTTGCCAAAGATCGTTGGCCTCGTCGTACTTTTTGGAATGCAAGGAGGGGTGCTGCATAATGCGGGACAGAAAGCTGATCTGTTTGATGAGCGCCTTCTGCACCGCAGGCTGGGCGCCAGCGAGGGATGCTATTGCCCGCTCGGTAAGAGTGACTTTCACCGCGTCAGCTTGGCACTCCTGGCCCGGGCCTTGAGCTCGGCTCTTAGGAATCGGGCTGCTTCCGGAGCGCTGAAGGGACCGTAAACGCGGCCTTTCCTGACGTCCTCCAGGCCCTGGGCGATCCCACGATCAATGACCCGCCGCTGCTCGGGGGTATACTCTTGGGCTGCGCTGTCGGGCTTTGTGACGATTGTGATGACACCACGAGAAGCTTTGATTTCGAGCCTATCGCCCGCCTTGATTCCCGCTTTGCGTCGCACACTCGGCGGTACCACCAAGTCTGTCTCATTCTTGACGGTGATCGTCATGATACTGGAACGAAATCTTCCTCGCTTCGCATCTCAAGAATAACAGGAATCCGCGAAGCAATGAAGGTCGATTAAGCCGCTCTGGCGGATAGGATCGGACCTATAAGCTCAGGGAACATTCACCAGCAGTTTTGAGATCCACTACTCTGATTTCGACTTGGCTTCCGAGTTTGACCGAGAACCCCATCAACTTCTCGAGTTCAGACTGGATTCCGGCTAGTTCGAGGTCGCGGGCGGGTTCAATATCAAACAGAGCTTTGCCAAATCGATGTTTCCTCCGGAAACGATGCAGGCGACCTTTCCGGTTCCGGCTTTGCCAGCCAGCGCGCAGGCGACTGGGCATGCGCCGGCGCCTTCCGCGATTACTCGATTGCGTTCTGCTAGCAAACGCACGGCTGCGGCGACCTCGGGAAGCTCGGCTACCAACGATCCATCCAGCAAACGGTGGGCGCGGTCGAACATCTGAGGGAACACGGATTTTCCGCCGATGCCGTCTACCCATGAGGCTTTGTACTCGATGGTCTGTGGCGATCCGGCGGCCAGCGACGGCGCGAGCGGAGCGGCCGTCGCCACTTCGGCGGAGTAGATCCGGCACGCTGGACGCAGCGCCCGGAGTACCGACGCGATTCCGCATGCCAGGCCTCCGCCGCCCCAGGGGATGACTACCGCATCCACGACGGGCAGGTCTTCGAGCAGTTCGAGGGCGATGGTGCCGTTGCCGGCCATCACGTCTAAATCGTCGAACGCGTGAATGAACGAGGCGTCGACGCCGGGATACGATCTGCGCTCAAAGGTCCGCCACCATTCTTCGAACGGAACTTTGAGGACGCGACCGCCCAGGCGCTCGATGGCGTCGATCTTGGTGCTGGGAGCGGTATCGGGAGCGACTACGGTGCAGGGGATACCGAGTTCGCGGGCGCGATACGCGACGCCTTGCGCCATGTTTCCAGCCGATGCAGTGAGGACGCCGCGCCGCAAGGAATCGGGGGGCATTCGCGACATGGCATTGGCGGCGCCGCGAATTTTGAAGGAGCCGATGGGCTGGAGGTTTTCGAGTTTGAGGTAGATGCTGCTGCCAGCTGTATTGAGGCGGACGAGCGGGGTGCGGATGGCGACGCCGGCGATGGCTTCGCGCGCCTGGTGAACGTCGTTCAGGGACGGTAACATGCTCGTGTGTCTCCTTGCTGATATTGACATGCTGAATTGGGACTTGGTGGCGGCTGCATCAGGAATTCTGGTCCTCACCGTGTTCGCCGTAATCAGGACACTGCCTCCTTCGGGGCTACGGCTGTTCCGGCGATGGTGGCGCACAATTGTCTCAATGCCGTTGCTCGCAGCATGCATTCTTTGGATGGTCTTCGTGCTGAGCACGGCATTCAAAGATTCAATGGGGCGTCCAAGGAACACCAGCTTCCGGGACCATATCTGGGTGTATTGGATCAGTGGTGCACCTTTGTTGTTGCCTGTTTCCCTGATGGTCTGGGAGTGGCGGCTGCGATCCAAGGAGGAGGCAGGATGACAACAGATCGGTCATAAGACTGTGTTCTTGGGCAACGAAAAATCGGGTCGCGAAAATCGCTCCATCGACAACTCGGCGGCATCCACGAATTCTGTACGCCCATCCAGAATCAAATCCGACACCACCTTTCCCGTCGCCGGCGAGTGCATTACGCCGTGGCCGCTGAAGCCGTTGGCCAGGAAGAAACCCTGGACTCCGGGAGCGGGGCCAAGCATGGCTCGGTGGTCGGGGGACATGTCGTATAAGCCGGCCCAGCACTTTCGGCGATTGACGGCGAGTTCCTCGAAGCAAGGCACGCGATCGGCGGCGCGGGTCAATACTTTCTCGATAAAAGCCGGATCGAAATCAGGTTTGAAGCCTGGCGTTTCCTCCGGGTCGTTCCAGGCGAGCAGCAGACCCAGGCCTTCCTGGCGGAAGTGGAAACCGGTCGACATGTCGATAATCATCGGGAGGCATTCTAGCAATCCCGGAAACGGCTCGGTGGGTACCAGCATTCGGCGCAGGGGCTGGATGGGGAGGTCGACTCCGGCCATCGCGGCGAGCGCTTTTCCCCATACTCCCGCGGCGTTCACCAGGGTTCTTGTGGATACCGGACCACGCGTCGTCTCGACGCCGGCGATGCGGTCGCCCTCTTTTTGAATGGCGGTGACCTCCGCGCCACGCCACAACTGCACTCCCAGCTGCTGCGCGCGCGACATGAAACCGTTCATGACGCTGTACGGATCGACGAAGCCGTCGGTGGGGCAGAAGCTTCCACCCACGATGTCGTCCGCCCGCAACTGGGGGAGAATCCTCACGATCTCTTCGCGAGTCACCAGCTCCACGGGGACGCCCAGGGCGCGCTGGCGCTGCGAGTTCGGGCGCAACGCCTCGATATGGCGCTGGCCGGTAGCCATGAATAGATACCCGTGCGGCTTGTAGCCTGACGGCGATCCGGTGATGCTCTCGAAATCGCGAAACATCGGGATGGAGTACATCGACATGCGGATATCCACCTCGGCCGCGAACTGCGCGCGCACGCCGCCCATGCTCTTTCCCGTGGATCCCAGACCCTGCTGCGTCTCGCGTTCGAGGACCAGTATGTCCCGGCAACCCCGGCTCGCCAGATGATACGCGATGCTGGACCCCACGATGCCGGCGCCGGCAATCACCACTTCCGCTGTCTGCATCGAGTTTGATTCTACCGTTTCGACTGGCATAATAACCCTGTGACCTACAAGACCACGCTGTCCGTTCTGGCTCTGCTTGCGGCTTCGGCCTGCGCGAAGAAAGATGGGTCCATCGCCGCCGGTCCCGATTTCCAGAAGCGCCTCCAGGAGGCTCTCATTTCCGCCAAGCCGGGCGCGGTGATTGAGCTGGCTGAAGGCAAACACGCGATTGACCGCACGCTCTCGCTAACGGTCGACAATGTGACCCTGCGCGGCAAGGGGATCGACAAGACTATCCTGTCGTTCAAGGACCAGAAGAGCGGTGCGGCCGGAATGCAGGTCAACGCGAACGCCTTCACCATCGAAGATCTGGCGCTTGAGGATCCCAAGGGTGACGCGCTCAAGATCAACGGGGCCGCGGGCGTCACTATCCGCCGCGTGCGCGCCGAATGGACCAACGGGCCGGACGAGCACAACGGCTCCTACGGCCTCTACCCGGTGCAGTGCTCGAACGTGCTGATTGAAGATTCGGTGGCGATCGGCGCTTCGGACGCGGGCATCTACGTGGGTCAGTCAAAGCAGATCATCGTGCGCCGCAATCGCGCCGAGCGCAATGTGGCTGGTATCGAGATCGAAAATTCAGCGGATGCCGACGTCTACCAGAACACCGCGACAAACAATACCGGCGGCCTGCTGGTCTTCAGCCTTCCGGATCTGCCGGTGCGGAGCCGCTCCAACTCGCGCGTGTTTGAGAACACCGTGGTGAACAACAACACGCCTAACTTCGCGCCCAAGGGGAACATCGTGGCCAACGTTCCGGCGGGAACCGGAGTGATCGTGATGGCGGCGAGCCACGTGGACGTGTATAAGAACACCATCAAGGACAACGCGACGGTGAATGTATCGATCATCAGTTATCTCACTACCAGGAATCCGATGAAGGATGCGGCGTACAATCCGTTTACCGATGGCGTCTACATTCACGACAACGCGATTTCCGGTGGTGGAGATAAGCCAGCGGGGCGCATTGCGCGGGATTTGGCGCCGGTGCTGGGGACTCCCATGCCGGCGATTCTGTATGACGGCGTGGTGGATCCGAAGC
>JALYHQ010000163.1 GCA_030776455.1 Acidobacteriota bacterium
GTCTGGAGCCCGATCCGGTAAAGCGTCCGGCTTCCGCGCTGGCTGTCGCCGCGGCGCTGCCCGGCGGCGATCCTCTGGCAGCGGCGCTGGCAGCGGGCGAGACTCCATCGCCGCAAATGGTGGCCGCTGCGGGCGAAGGCACGGGACTGTCGGCCCGCGTGGCCGTTCCCGTATTCGCCGCGGTGATGCTCGGAGTCATCGTCAATGCGGTGTTGATTAATCGATCGAGCGCACTCGAGCAGATGCACCCGCCGTATTCGCCGGAGGTGCTGGTTCAAAAGTCCCGCGAAATAGTTCAACGGCTGAGTTATAACCCAAATCCGGTTGACGATGCGCATGGCTTCTCCTGGAACGGCGACTTCATCCGCGAGGTCGAGCTGAAGGACAAACCCATCCCGCGCTGGAATGAAATAGTGCTGCAACGGCCATCGCTGCTCCGGTTCTGGTATCGCCAGAGCGACAGCCCGATGATCGCGGATGGCTTTACCGACGATTTATTGACTCCAGGAATCGTCACTCCCGATGAACCGCCTCCGATTGAATCGGGAATGCTCGAGCTGGCATTGGATCCCCAAGGGCGGTTGATGACGTTTCAGGCCATGCCGGCGCAAGTACACGAGGCGGGCGGCAAATTTGAGCCCGTGGACTGGAGCAGGCTCTTTGCGGCGGCCGATCTGAACATGGAGAAATTTCAATCGGCAGAGCCGCTTTGGACGACCTTGGAACCGGCCGACACACGGGTCGCCTGGACCGGTGTATTCCCCGGCACCAGCCGCCCGCTGCGCGTGGAAGCCGCTTCCTGGCGTGGCAAGCCTGTGGCTTTCGGTTTGGTGGGTCCGTGGACTCAACCAGATCGCAAACCGACGACTCCCGCCGCAGCCAGCCAGTGGCTGCGAGTGTCAATGCTGCTTTCGATTGTTCTCGCAGCAGCGGTACTGGCCAAGCGAAACTACCGTCTGGGCCGAGGCGACCGCCATGGCGCCTTCCGCCTCGCTGCATGGATGTTTTGTGTGCAGATCGCACTATGGTTGTGCCGCAGTCACCTGGTAGCCAGCATGGGAACCATCGGTGAATTCACGCTGTCCCTGGCGACGTCATTGCTGTTCGCCGCGGTGGTGTGGACTTTCTATCTCGCGGTGGATCCGTATGTGCGGCGCTATTGGCCGCAGACCATCATCTCCTGGAGCCGTGTGCTGGCCGGCAATGTCCGAGATCCCATCGTGGGCCGCGACGTCCTTTTCGGCGTCGGGCTGGGAGTGATCTGGGCGCTGATCTACCAGATACGCTATCTGCCTATGGTGGCGCTGGGAGCATCGCCCGAGTTGGAGTCGACAGATTTCTTGATAGGGACCAGACGAGCCCTGGGCGCGTGGCTGATGCACGTGCCGTATTCCGTCCGCGGTACGCTCAGCTTTTTCTTCCTGCTCTTTTTCCTGCGCGCGATTTTGCGAAATCAGTGGCTCGCCGGCGCCGTGTTTGTTCTGATCTGGGCTTCCATCAAGTTTATGGGCAGCGGCTATCCGGGTATCGAGGGACCGGCTCAGGTGCTGATTTTCACGGTGGCGGCCATCTTCGTGCTGCGCTTCGGGCTGGTTACGTTAACCGTTGGAATCTTTGTAGTGGATATCTTCCTGAATGTCCCCGTGACTCTGCACGGTTCCGCCTGGTATTTTGGAAGTACGGTGTTTGTACTGGCAACTATCGTGGCACTGGCGGCGTGGGGCTTCTATACATCGATGGCGGGACAGCGCTTATGGAAACAAGATTTGTTCGGGTAAAGAAACCGATGATGAAGCTGTGTACTACGGCGATACTTGTAGCGCTTGCGCTCGCCGCGCAGCCACGGCGGCCCGCGCCACGCCCGGATACTTCGGCTACCGCCACCGAACCGCCGGCTCCGGCGCCGGTAAGTCCGGAAGATCAGTGCACCCTTGACGGAAATGTTCTGAACGCCTCCACCGGGGAACCGCTGCGCAAGGCCCACCTGCTGCTGCAGCGTCAAGGTGATATGCAGAGTAATTCGTACTCCACTGTCACGGACAATGCAGGCCATTTTGTGATGGATCATGTGGATCCGGGCCGTTATATGCTGAGCGCGAGCCGCAACGGATTTGTCAGCCAGCAATATTCGCCGCAGGGAACTCCACGCCGCGGCGCCACCATTTCGCTGGAACGAGCCCAGAATCTTTCGCAGATCCGGTTCCGCCTGACGCCCGAAGGCGTGATCACGGGCCGCGTGCTGGACCAAGATGGCGACCCGATGCCGAACATCATGGTGCAAGTGCTGCGCTTCTCTTACGCGCGGGGGCGCAAGCAGTTAATGCCGGCGAACAGCGAGCAGACCAATGACCTGGGCGAATACCGCCTGCACGATCTCGCGCCGGGCAAATACTTCATCGGCGCCACCTGGCATGCTCAACAGAATCCAATGCAAGGGAACGTGATCTCGACGGGACCGGCTGCAGCTCGAGCAGCCGCGGAAGAAGGCTATGCCCAGACGTTTTACCCGAACACCGCGAATCCCGAGGCCGCGTCCACCCTGGAGGTGACGCCCGGAGCCGTGATTCGCGGCATCGATATCAGCCTGCTGCAGACCCGCACGGTCCGGGTCAGCGGACGGGTGGTCAGTTCGTTGACCAGCCGTCCGATTAAGAACGTCAACGTGTTCGTGATGCGCCGCGACAATCCCTACCAGATGATGCGTTTGGGCGCCCGGGTTATCGACCCCTCGGGCGCGTTCACTGTGCGAGGCGTGGTGCCGGGCTCCTATTTTTTGCAAGCCGATTCTTTCGATGAGGGGAAGCGGCTGACCGCCCGCATGCCGATAGAAGTGGGCAGCGGCAATCTGGAGAACCTTCAAGTGTCCGTGGGACCCGCGGCCGAGATCACGGGGCGCATCGTTTATGAAGGTTCAAACACCAGCGATTCCAAGCCCGGCACGGTGCGAGTGATGTTGGAAGCCAAGACCGCCGACCCCATGGGTGGCGCCGCCGGCAGCATGACCAAGGAAGACAATACTTTTACCATTCAAAACGTGACGGCCAACGCGTACAATGTCGGGATTTATGGGCTGAACGGTAACTGGTATCTGAAATCGGTACGGCTGGGAGACGCCGATATCACCGAGACTGGCGTGGACTTCGCGCAAGGCGTGACGCCAGCCGAACTGGTGGTGAGCCTCAGCAGCGACGGCGGGCAACTGGAGGGCACAGTGCAGGACGCCAAGCAGGCGCCCGCGGTCGGCGCGCAGGTAATTCTGATTCCGGAGCTGAGCCGTCGCGGGATGAGCTATTTATACAAGCAGGCGAGCACGGACCAGACCGGTCATTACTCGATGAAGGGCATCCGGCCGGGCAAATACACCGTGATCGCGTGGGAGCAGGTGGATCAGGGCGCGTACATGGATCCGGATTTTTTGAAGCCTTTCGAATCCAAGGGCGAATCGGTGACCATCGGGGAGAACGGGCAGGAGAAAGCGCAGTTAAAAGCGATTCCGTCGGATGCGGAAACGCCTACGGCAAGGTAGTAGCTTTTTCCCAGGGCTTTTTGGGCCCGCTGTGGTCGCGGTCTTCCACGCGGTCATACTGGTGCAAGTCGGAGGTTGTGCCCAGGCCCTCGTTATAGAGGCTGGTGAGGCCCAGACCTTCTTTCAGATCCTCCTGAAACTCATGCAGCTCATGGAGCTGCGCGGCCTGCGCGGGCACGCGCTTGCCGCTGGGAGTCTGCCAGAACATCTGGTATCCGTGATTGACCAGCAAGCCGATCTCGCTGCCGAGCAGGAGGCCTGCCTTGTTGACTTTCGTATCTTCCACCACGGATCCCATTCCGTTGCGAGTGACCAGGGCGGTGTCTGCGCCGCGGAACTCGACAGCGAAGCCGGATTGTTTGAGTGACTCGACGCGTTCGCGAAAGGGAATCACGCGCGCGGTTTTGTTGCGGAAGAACATGTT
This sequence comes from Acidobacteriota bacterium, assembly GCA_030776455.1. Taxonomy (GTDB): domain Bacteria; phylum Acidobacteriota; class Terriglobia; order Bryobacterales; family Bryobacteraceae; genus JALYHQ01. The sequence goes on from JALYHQ010000163.1 coordinate 3,951, forward strand.
CCCTATTATGATGCAAGCGGCCCGCACTCGCTGAGCGCGCGCCGCATACAATCTAGCGGTAGGCTGAAGCCTTACCGCCCGCAACTGGGGGGTCCACGGTGGGGATGAGAACGTTGATGTAGGTGTTCCCTTGAATAACGGTCCCACTGGAGCCGGTCATCTTCAAGACGCCGATGGGCGCGTCTTGAATCGTGTTGCCTGTGACTTTATTGTTGTTGCCGAAGACGAAGATACCGGATTCGTCGCTCTTGGTGACCGTGTTGTTCGAGGCCTTGTTGTTGTTGCCTTGGAAGCCGATGCCGTCGAAGACCAGAGTGTCGAATACGGTGTTGTCGTGCACGTTGGAATTGTTTCCCACGACGAAAACGCCGCCTTGGCTGCGGCCGGCGATATTGCGGGTGATTTCGATGCCGTCTGATTGGAAGACCAGAATGTCGGTGGCGCTAAACTCACAGACATTCACACTCACGCAGGGCGACCACACGTGATTCGCAACGATGTTGCTATCGACTGTGCCTGTGGCGCCGAATCCGATCTGAATTCCATTTTGCGCGGCTCCAGTTGTGGGTCCGAGCCCGGTGACCACGTTGCGAAGGACCGTGAGAGAAGTTCCCGGCTCGTTCCCTGTAATCCCGTTTTTTAGGAAATCATGGACGCTGTTGGTGTCTATGGTCACCTTCGACTTGCCGAGTACACTTTGTACAAAGATCCCTTGACCGCTCTGGCATCCCTCCAAACCGGGACCAAGTTTCATATTTCGCACAGTGTTCTTTTGAACCGTGCCCGAAGCGTTCCGATAATAGATGCCGATGAGGTCTGGCCCGCACGCATGGATGCCATTTGCGGAACCGTCTACGATGAGACCTGACAGATTCACGCCCGGTGCGTTCATGGCCAGAATAACCGCAGCGATCGACATACCTGACACCAAACTTGAGGTATTCGCGACCACCGGGGACGGCATGACGATCGCGCCGTTGTCGCCGTTGATGGTGAGAGACTTCGAAATCGTCACCTGTTCCTTGTAGGTTCCTGCGCAGACGCGTATAGTATCGCCATTCGAGGCGGCGTTGACTGCGTCCTGAATTCTGATGAAGGTCGCGGTGGGACACTGCACTTTGTCGTCGTCGACGATCAGCGTCTTGCCATCTTTATTGCCCTCGCCTTCGTGGCCATCGTCGTCGGCGAAGACGGGCATTGAGGCCGTCAGTCCGATCAGCAGGCAGCAAGCTAGAACTCTCTGGAGACACAATTGTATTCTCTTGTTCATATTTTTCCTTTTATTTACGGTGGGCGAACTCGTGGATTTAATCCAGCTTGTGCCCAATTAACTATAGCGCAATCGGATGAGTCTGGGAAGGGAAGATTGGAAATCTGCCCGCAGGTTACGAACCTGCCTCACATGCATATAATGCTCGCATGAGTTTTCTTTTGGCCTTGGATGAAGGTACTACCAGTGCGCGGACGGTGCTGTATGACGATCGCGGGCAGAGGCTGGCGATGGAGTCGGCCCCGATCGAGTGCCAGTATCCGCATGCGGGCTGGGTGGAACAGGATGCGGACGCAATCTGGAGGGCGCAGCTGGATTCGGCGCGGCGCGTGCTGAGCGGCGGCAAGCGAGTGGGGGCCCTGGGGATTACGAACCAGCGTGAGACAACCATCGTGTGGGAACGCGCCACGGGGCGGCCCGTTGCACCAGCGATCGTCTGGCAGTGCCGGCGTACCGCCGCATATTGCGCGGAACTGGTGGCGAACGGGCTCAGCGATTTCATCACGCGCAAGACCGGGCTGGTGATCGATGCCTATTTTTCAGGAAGCAAGATTCGCTGGATTCTGGAGAACGTGCCCGGCGCGAAGGCCAGGGCGGGGAACGGGGAGCTGCTGTTCGGCACCGTAGACACCTGGCTGATTTGGAAACTGACCAACGGGACGGTGCACGCCACGGATTTTTCGAACGCGTCGCGCACCATGCTGATGGATCTGGCGACGGGCGACTGGGATAACGAACTGCTGGATGTCTTCGGCGTGCCGCGGGCCATGCTCCCTCGCATTGTTCCGTCCAGCGGAACGGCCGGGGTAACGGCGGGCGAGCACCTGGGCGCTGAAATTCCGATTGCGGGGATCGCCGGCGATCAGCAGGCGGCGCTCTTTGGGCAGGCATGCTTTCGTCCTGGGCTGTCGAAGAATACGTACGGTACTGGCTGCTTCGCTCTGATGCATACGGGCGGGCACCAGCCGGTTTCAAAGAATCGACTGCTGGCGACGCGCGCGGCCTCGCTGCCGGGCGCGGCGCAATTCGCCATCGAAGGCAGCGTCTTCATCGCGGGCGCGGCGGTGCAATGGCTGCGCGACAAGCTCGGCATCATTCAAGCAGCCCATGAAAGCGGACCGCTGGCCGCCACCGTTGCGGATAACGGCGGCGTGTACTTCGTGCCCGCGTTCGTGGGACTCGGATCGCCGCATTGGGATTCCGACGCGCGTGGCATGATCACGGGCATCACGGCGGGCACCACCAGCGCGCACATTGCCCGGGCGACGCTGGAGGGCATCGCATATCAGGTAAGAGAGCTAGTGGAAGCGATGGAATCCGATAGCGGCGCTGAACTGGCGGAGCTGCGCGTGGATGGAGGCGCGGCCGCGAGCGATTTTCTGATGCAGTTCCAGGCCGATATTCTGGGTAAGCCGATTGTGCGTCCCGCCGATGCGGAAACAACGGCGCTGGGCGCGGCATATCTGGCAGGACTCGCGACAGGGTTTTTCAAAGACACTGCTGAGATCGAGACGCTGTGGCGCGCGGATCGGACCTACGAGCCGAAGATGCCCGCCAGGGATCGCGAGGCGCTATATACGGGCTGGAAGAAAGCCATCGCGCGATGCCGGTTTCAGGGTTGAGTGCTTGCAATCTTGCGATCCAGACGTTTTTTCGCTGCACCATTGTTGATGGTGGCATCTCGGGCTTTATTCCAATCGGCTATCGCCACAGCTTTGTTGCCGAGGCGCATATTCACGTCGCCCCGCAGTTCCAGCAAGGTTGGAGTTGAGCTAGACGAGGCGATGGCCTGCTCCAGTTGAGCCACCGCACGATCCAACTGGCCTTGTTGAAGATACAAACGAGCCAGGGCTTCACGGCCTCCCGCGTAGGCGGGCTGCCGGGCGAGGATCTGCTCGTATTGTTCGATCGCGTCCGGGATGCTGTTGCGAGCGGTTAACGATTCAGCGTAGGCTACGCGCGAAGGAATGAAGTCCGGCGCGGCAGTGATGTTTCGAAGCCACAGGGCGTCCGCCTTTGCGGTATCGCCCTGCCTTGCCAGAAGCTGAGCGAGGTTGTGCCGGGCATTCTGGTTCTCGGGATCGTCCGCCAGCGATTTCTCGAAGAACTCGCGCGCTTTTCCGTCGCGATGCTGCGCGCTGGCCAGGGTGCCGAGAGCATTCCATACCTGTGACCGCGCCGGCCATGTGGCGTCTTTTCCTTCCCGGTATTTCTCCAGCACATCGCGGGCGCGGGTGAACCAGAGCCGCGAATTTTCGAAGTCACCCAGGCGCTGGTACAAGAGGCCGAGATTGTAGGGAAGATAAGAGAATCGCGGCGCGATGGACATCGCGAACTGGTACAGCCGGATAGCGCCATCGTAGTCGCCCCGCTCGGATCTCAAGAGCGCGAGGTTATGCACTGGATACGCCCAATACGGTGCGAACCGCATGGCGCTTTGAAATGCCGCTTCGGCCTCCTGAAACCCGCTTCCCGAACGTGAAATGCGCTCCAGATACGCGATTCCCAGAGCGTTGTAGGCGTAAGCGCGGGTTGAATCGACCCGGATGGATTCATCGAGAAGGCGCTGGCCTTCATCGTACTGGTGCGCGAAAACGCTGGCGCGGCCTTTGCAAAACAGGGCGCGGCTGTTATCGAAGTTGGGGTCGCTGGGATTCAGGGTCAACGCCAGTTCGAAGAGCTGGGCGCAGCGATCGAAGTCTGCCTTGATCTGGGGAACTTCTTCACCCTGGAGGTACTTCGACATCACGTCCTGTCCGCGGTCTTCGAGCGCGATGCGCAGCCGGCGTTCCCATTCGCGAATATCGGCGGGGGACTGCGCTGGCGCGGCGCGGAGCCTTGCGAGCAGGTCAGAGGCGCTGCCAGGTTCTCCTGGGAGCAGAGCGCCGCGGCGGATAGCTTCGTCCAGCGCGTCGCCTGGTGATGCGCTTTCTGGGGTCGCGCTTGCGGCGGCGTCCGGGCGGGAACCGCGCAGCCGCAGACTGCGGACATCGGCATCGCTCATGGGTTGCGCCGGAGGCAGAGTCATGCCCGGAAGAGTGGCATCTTCCACCACCACCATGTCGTCGTCGGTAGCGCTCTGCACTGGAGTTTGCTGGCCCAGCGTGTATTCGCTGACGTTCTTCAGCACATAGACACCCAGGTTGGCGAACGTGATGGAGCGGGAGCCAAGCGCGGTGGCAGCGCCGTTGAGTCCGGAAATCAGGAAGTAGCTGAACGCTCCATGACCGCCGCCGAACTTAGCGGATTCGATGGCGAACTTCTTGGAGTGGCTGGCCAGCATGAATCCAAGCTCGCCGGCCTGTCCTTCCCATACTTTCTTCACCACGTCGTCCAGACTGCTGCCACCGCCCACGCCGGCCACGTTCGCGGCATGACAAACATCCAGAAACACCAGAACGCGACCGAAGTTGAGAGCCTGCAGGGCCGCCATGCGCCGGAATGCTTCCATTGGATAGCCGGTGGTCTTGGGATCCTGATGGTTGCTCTCAAAGGTGAGGATATAAGGCTCGCGCTGGACGATCTTGTGCGTAACGGGATCTTCTTCGGTCTTGAGATAAACGCCATGGGCGGCGATGAACAGGATCAGAGTGTTTTGAGGAGAGGCGTGTGCCTTGGCAATCTCGCTAACAGCATCGTCAATGGCCGCGCGCGTGGCTCGGTCATTGGTAAGCAGCCGTATCTGATCGGAATCACGAAGGCCTCCCGCCACGGGAGTGCGTAGCAGCTCGGCGAAGGTCTCCGCATCCTTGTCGGCGAACTGCAGAGATGTTACGGGCGGATCCTGCTTGTAGCGCGAAACCCCGATGATCAAAGCATAGGTTTTACCGGGACCTTTCTGGCGAACCGCAGGAGCCGCGTCGTGAACCAGGGCGCGCTGACCCGGTTTCTCCGGCGGCGATTGGGGAACCTGGCCGTTCTGGGGGATTGCAACGAAGAGGAATACGAGGACCAGAAGCCCGGTCCGGTGAAATTCTGTTTTGCGAACAGCCATTGCTACTTGGCCTAGTCTAGCTCGCCGACTCTGGGAAGTGCCGCCCGCGCTATGGTATCTTCTTACCTGACGAGGGCGCATTATGAAAACACTGGGGCTAGTTTCCCTCGCCGCTTTTCTGGGGTTGTTCGGCGCAGCGAGCGCGGAAGCCGCGGCGGCGTTTACTCTTGACAACAATTCTCTGAGCTTCACGGGCACCGTGGGCAGCTCGCCCGGGTCGCAAACGGTCGGGCTGAGCAATAAGACGCAGTCGGCCCTGAGCCTTTCGATCAATTCCACCACCACTTCAGGCGGCGCCTGGCTATCCGCTTCGGCCTCGCCGAATCCGGTGCCGGGGAACGGCAGCAGCACCATCACTGTGTCGATAAACTCCGCCAAGTTACCGAATGGACACTACGACGGCACGGTGACCATATCCGGGGGGGGGACCACCGCCACCATTTCCGTTGGTCTTGACGTGGTAGGCGTGGTCTCCATCGCCGTTTCCCCCAATATCGTGAACCTCTCGCTGGGGGGCAGCCAGACTATCCAGAAGTCCGTATCTATTACCGGCGGACCGGCAAACGTGGCGGCCACGATAGCTACGCAAGATGGCGGAAGCTGGATCACCCTGTCCGGTTTCAGCGGCACGGCGCCAGGGAGTCTGAACCTGGTGGTGAATACGACGGGCCTAAGCAGCGGGACGCATAACGGCACCGTCACGGTGCAATGTGTCAACGGCTCAAACTGTAACTCAGTGCCTATATCGGTAAGCGTCACTGTTTCGAACTTGATGCTCGATGTGACCAGCATGTCCTTCACTGCCAATGCCGGATCAGCGGTGCAGTCCAAGACGGCGACGCTCACCAACGCCACGCCGAATTCGATACAAATCTCGATTGCCTCAACCACGCAAGGCGGCGGAGTCTGGCTTTCGGCGTCCGCTTCCTCGACTTTGGTGGGAGGCAGCGGCAGTTCCAGCATTATCACCGTTAGCGTGGATCCCTCGGCGCTTCCGCCCAGCCCCACTCCTTATCAAGGAACGGTTACCATTACGGGCGGCGGATTCACCCTGCAGATCGCGGTTTCCCTGACGGTAAACGGCGTCACGATTTCAGTAACTCCATCGTCACTAAGCTTCACGGCGGCCGCGGGCGCAAAGGCGCCGTCGAAGTCGATCCAAGTAACTAACCCGGGCGCTAACAGCCTTGTGACTATCACTACCGCCAACGGCGGCGTCTGGCTCACCGCTACCCCTTCCGGTGCCCAGGGAGCCTTCGATGTAGTGGCCGACGCGTCGAAGCTGACCGCCGGATTGACGTACACGGGAGACCTGGCGGTTTCGTGCGACACGAGCAAAGGACCATCCTGCGTCACAAAGCATGTCGCGGTGACGTTCGCGGTGACCGCGCCGGCGCCGGGCCAGCCGACCATCGCGCCAGGCGGCGTCATCACGGCAGGCGCGTTCGGCGGCGCCAGTTCTATCGGGCCGGGCACGTACATCGAGATCTACGGCAGCAATCTGGCCTCCACTACCCGTGAATGGGCCGCGGGAGACTTCATCGGACTGAATGCACCCATGATGCTCGACAGCGTCAGCTTGAAGATCAACGGGCAACCCGCATTCATCCGCTTCGTGAGTCCTAACCAGGTGAACGCGCTGGCGCCGGATAACATCGGCAGTGGACAAGTGCAGATGGTCCTTACCACTTCAGCCGGCGCATCCACGCCTTACGTGGTCGATGTCAGTCCGCTCCAGCCCGGGTTGCTGGCGCCGCCGGTGTTGAAGCTCAACGGCCTGCAATACATCGTCGGCATCTGCGCAGACGGCAGCTATGTGCTTCCCTCCGGAAATCCGGTGCCGGGACTCTTGTCGCGCCCGGCAAGGCCGGATGAGACGATTGTCTTTTATGGAATCGGCTTCGGCCTGGTGACTCCGAGTATCCCGACGGGGGTTATTTCACTGGGTCTAACGAATCTCCAGTCGCCGTTGCAGGTCTTTTTCGGATCGACGCAGGCGACAGTGAGCTACAAGGGCCTGGGACCCGGATTTGTCGGACTCTATCAGTTCAATGTGGTGGTGCCATCCGTGCCCGACAATGACGCGGTGCCCATTACATTCACTTTGAACGGCGCCAATCTCGCGCAGAAACTGTACACGGCCGTACACCGGTAAGCGCGCGTCAGAATTCGAGCCGCAACATCAGCTGAATCTGGCGGGCAGTTTCATTCAGCGGAGCGAGCAAAGGGAATCCGCTGTTCGCTTCACGGCGGCCGTATTGCGCGACTCCGAAATCGGGCGAACCGAAGAATGAGGCCGGATTGTTGAGGTTGGCGTGATTCAGCAAGTTGTAAAAGTCCGCGCGAACCACGATCCGGAAAGACTCGCCTGCCGCTGGAACCGCGAAAGCGCGCGACAGGGAAGCATCCAGGTTGAATAATCCGGGACCCGCGAACCCGTTGCGGCCGCTGCTCCCGATTGTGTTGGGGCCGGGATTGGCGAAGGCTGCGAAGTTGAGCAGGCGGCGTCCGCCGTTCACGGGTTGCGAGATATAGACCTGTGCGGGCGCCAGCAGGTCGGCCCGCTGGTTCACCAGGGTCTCGGGCGGAAACCGGCTGGCATCGGCAAGCGCATACACGGTGAACGGCAACCCCGAGCGCAGCGCGCCGAGCCCCGAGATCATCCATCCTCGAGCCAGGGCGGCGAAGCGTCCGGAATACGGGCGCGCTTGATAAGTGCCGTAGAAGACTAACGAATGCCGCTGATCAAAGTCGGAGTTCCCTCGATCCTGCCCGCTCGCGAACTGGCGCGTGAAGGAAGACAGGAACGGCGAGCTGCCTTTCTGCGCGGAGCCAAATGCGTTCAGGTCGAAGAAGGTGCCGGCCAGCGGCTCGCTCTGGTTATCTATCGAATGGCTCCAGGTGTAGGAGACCTGCCCTTGAAACCGGCCCGAACGAATGCGCAGCGCGCTCACCAGCGCGGCGTAGTCGGAGCTTCCCTGATTCGCGCGGTAGTTGATGTAGTTCTGGAACTCGGGTTGAATCAGGCCGAAAGGATTGTTGGGACCGATACCAACCGAGTACGGACGGTTGATCTGATCCGTGGTGATGAGCTGTCTCGCTCGCGAAGCCAACCCGTCAATCTCCAGCGTGAGGCTGGGCGTTAGACGCTCTTGAACGCCGGCATAGGCGCTGTGAGTTCGAGGCGAACGGAGACCGGGCTGAAACGCGAGGCCGGGAATCAATTCGCTGGACGACTGACTGGTCCCGGCTGCTTCCAATTGCGCGAGCGGCGCGGGCAGACTGATGGGATTGTCGAAGGTCCACGCCCCGGTCTGGTAACGATTCTGAATGACATTCTCCCAGAGGTTATCGAACAGCCGATCATAGAAAATGCCGTAGGAAGCGCGCACCAAGGTGCGGCCGGTTCCCGTGGGATCCCAGGCCATACCGGCTCGGACGGCTACGTTCGAGGACTTAGATGAGTAGACCGATTGATCGCCGCTTGAGGAGGGCAGTATCTGAGTGGCACTCATCAGCGACGAACGAATATCCGGGCCGTGGCCTAATTGGATCAGCAGATCCTTCGCGGCGCCGGTGTTGGTGGGCGCGCCGAACCACTCATAGCGGAACCCGTAGTCCAGCGTCAGCCGGGCGCCGGCGTGAAAGCTGTCCTGCGCGAATCCGTAAAACTGGCGGTAACGGTAGGCACGATCCGGGGAGACCGGCGCGAGCGAGTTATAGGCACGGTCCACCTGCGCCTGCAATATCGCCGGCTGGCCAGCCACAAAATCCGCCAGGCTGGCGAATTGCAGGTAGCCCTGGGGATAAACAGCGATGCGCAGATTGATATCGCGCTGGAGCAGGCCGCCGCCGAACTTCAAGGCGTGACGCCCGGTGATCCACATCCAGTTGTCCACGAACTCCCAGTTGCGCCCGAGGTTTCGATAATCGAATTGGTTGGGATTACCTGGAAGGCGCACGAAGGCGAGTTCGCTACCGGAACGGATGAACTCTTGATCCACCAGAGTCGGGAGCTCACGGCGAGCGGTTTCAACGCGGACGGAATCGCCAGTGCGCGCGACGCGAAATTCGTTCTGGGCCGATGCCCCAAATCGGGAAATCCATCCGGCGGCCAGGGAGAGCGCGTTCTGGTTAAACGGAGTGGAGAAGTCGCGGTACGGGTTGAAGATCAGTTCCGGCTGGCGAATGCTGTCCAGAGCAAAACGGAGAAACACTTGCTGCGACGGGGATGCTTCCCAATCCAGACGGACCAGCGAATCGGTTCGATGAAAAGCGGTCACCGGAGCGATAAGGACGGGCCCGAAATTACCCGAGCCGGCACCGGACGCTTCGGCGGGATAGGTTCGCAGCAGGCGTCCCGCAAAGCTGTTGGGATCCGTCGAGCGGATGAACGATGCGGAAGGCAGCGCGAAGAGCTGGGGATCGCTGCGCCCATGGGAACGGGTAGCCTGGAAGCCGGCGAAGAAGAACAGGCGATTGCGGATCACGGGGCCCGATGCCAGCACGCCGGGCTGCAGCTGCGTGAACGGTGCGCGCGCGAAGCCCCGCGCGTTGGTCTGGAAACCGGTCGCGTTCAGGCGATCGTTTTCAAAGTAGAAGTAAGCGCCGCCGCGCCAATTGTTGGAGCCGCTACGAGTGATGGCATTGGCAACGAAGCCGGAGGTACGCCCGTACTCGGCCGAGTAATTGGTGGTTGAGACGCGATACTCCTGCACGAACTCCGGCGTGGCCGCGGTAGAGGGTCCGGTCACCAGCAGGTTGTTGTTCTCTAGGCCATCCAGCAAGTAGTTGGACGAAGACGGCCGCTGGCCATTGACGGAGAACCCCAGGCCGCGCGCGGTGGCGGTATCGGAAGTGACACCGGGCAGCAGCAGCAGCATGGTGTACACGTCGCGTCCCACCAGTGGAAGAGTATCGATGGCAGCCGGCGCGATGACATCTGAGCGGGCATTTTCCAGCGGTGTAGCCACTCCGCGGTTGGCGCTGAAGATGGCGACCCGGCTGGAATCCACGTCGGGTCCGTAAAAGGCGATGGACTGCTGGGATTGCGGCAAGAGCCAGCTGCGATACTGGCCGGCTTCCCAGACATCCGATAGCGGGCGTAATTTGAAATTCAGCTCCACGCGACCGGCCACGGGGAGTTCGAGCGCTCTCGCCTCCTGTTGCTGGTAATGCGCGGCACTCACAGTGATGCGGTACTGGCCCGGCGACAGTGAAGCGATGGCGTAATTGCCGCGGGCATCGACGTGCGCCGGCGTTACGGCGCCGGTAGCTTCCAACAGACAAGACACGGCCGAGCCGGGGACGGGCAAGCCGGTAACAGAATTGGTGACAGTACCAAGAATGACTCCCTGAGTGGATTGGGAGAAGACAGGCTGGATCAGGCCTATCCACAGTGGGAGCCAGCGAAGCATGCGTCTGGAAACAGTATAGGCTGGCGCCACGCGGGTATAATCAACGCTTTGAGCGCTCGCATGGAATCTGAGGATCAATCGCGGACTTACGAAACGGCGTCGGTGCTGTTCATGGATATCGTGGGCTACTCGCCGGAACCGATCGACCGGCAGGCCGATCTTCTGCGCGACCTTCAGAAACTGGTGGGCGAATGTAAAGAGTTCCAACGCGCCCAGTCGAAGAACGATTTGATCTCTCTGCCCACAGGTGACGGCATGGCGCTAGTGTTCCTGCGGGACACGCTGGCGCCGGTGCGCTGCGCTTTGGAAGTGGCAGGTTTGCTGAAGGATCATCCGAGAATCCGGCTGCGCATGGGCATCCACTCGGGACAAGTGACCCGGCATTTGGATATTAATGGGAAACAAAACGTAGTCGGCGACGGGATCAACCTGGCACAGCGCGTGATGGACTGCGGCGATGCGGGTCACATTCTGATTTCGCAGGCCATCGCCGACGTGATGAATCGCGTGAGCGAGTGGCAAGGCTCGCTTCTCGACCTGGGCATCCGCGCGGTGAAGCATGGCGAAAAATTACATATCTACAGTTTGTCGAAGGATGGCGCGGGAAATCCAGCGCTGCCGGCCAAACTGGGGCGGCAGCGGGCATGGCGGCCGGCGTGGGTCGTCCTGGGGGTGGTAATTATCGCGGCTGCAATTGCGGGCATCGTCCTGCGTTCCAAGTTCAGTACGCCGCCGCCTGCGCCTGAGCGTCCGCTTCGATATTACGTAGTGGTGCAAAAATACCGGGGCGGGGCGCCGTTTGAAAATTCCTTTCGTTTGAGCGGCGAGCGCGTATTCGAAGCCGATTACCGGATACGCCTGGTTTTCAGCGCTCCGCAGCCCGGCTACCTGTATCTGCTGAACGAAGGTCCGGACTCAACGCATGCCCATCCGGTGTTCAATACGCTGTTTCCAACCCCTCTGACGAATGAGGGATCGGCGCTGCTGGATAGCGGCCAGAAGCTCGAGATTCCGCAGGGTGGTCCTTTCGTATTCGATGCCAAGAAGGGGACGGAGAAACTATGGCTGGTCTGGTCAAAATGGAGCTTGCCGGAGATCGAGGATCTGAAGAAATGGGCGAATGCCGAACACCGGGGAAAGATCAGCGACCCGGCGCAGCTTCAGGCGGTGGAGGCGTTCGTCGAAAAATACGGCGTCAACGCTCCCAAGGTTGAACGCGATGACGCCGGCCAGCTGACTACGCTCAGGGCGACGGGAGATATTGTGGTTCACTTATTGAAGCTGGAGCATGACTGAGATGAGACGATTTTGCTGGCCGGCGCTCACGCTGGCCTTCGCGCTGAGCGCATCCGCGCAGGACGATCAAGTACGCACGCGCGAGCTGTGGGACACCAATCTGCTGAACAAGCGCCCAGCCGGGCGCAAAGCGGAGCCGACCAAAACGCCCGCGGGAGCACCGAAAGACGATGCGTTTGTGGGGATCACGCTGTGGCGGATGCGGCCCAGCAAGGCTTCGGACGAACAGCGGGTCCGGTCATTGATCCAGGAAGACGCCGTGCAGCGTGAATGGACACCCGAACGGGTAACCGGCGATACGCCGCTGCTGCCGGGGCAGAAAGTCCGGATCAGCGTGGAAAGCGCGCGCACCGGGTATCTGTACGTGATCGATAGAGAAGAGTACGCGGGTGGTGCAAAGGGCGACCCGTATCTCATTTTCCCCACGCTGAGGACTCGCGGCGGCAACAATCGCGTCGCGGCGGGAGTGCTGATCGAGATTCCTGCGGCCGACGACAGCACGCCCTATTTCACGGTGGAAAACACTCGCGCCGATCAGACAGGCGAATTGCTGACCATTTTAGTGAGCAAGGAACCGCTGGCGGGAGTGTCTATTGGCAACGCCCGTCTGAAGCTTACTGAGGCTCAAGTGGAGCAGTGGGAAAAGAAGTGGAAAGCGAAGACGCAGCGGCTGGATGCAAAAGGCCAGGCGGGGAAAGCCTACACGGGCGCGGAGAAAGATGCCGGAGCGGGAAAGAGCCAGCTGACGCACGACGATCCGGTGCCCCAAACGATGTACCGGGTAGATGCGCAGCCGGGCGCTCCGCTGCTGGTGGAATTCAGGCTCAACACGAAGAAGTAAGACGCGACGCTTATCGGCGCAGGCTTGGAGCCGGCGGCTTGGCCAGGTTTCGGGCGCGTTCGGCGCGGGACCGAACGTCATTCGCGTCGGCGAAATTCGGGGCCAGCGCCACATAGGAGTCATAAGCGTCCGTGGCTTTCTGGTATTGCCCGGCGGCGGTGTACGCTTCGCCGAGTTCCAGATACGTCGGCGCATAGCTGGGATTCAGATCCTGCAGCTCGGCGGCGATGCGTTCCACCTCGGGCAGGCGGCCCAGCAACCGGTTCAGTCGAAGCAAACTCCAATGCGGGGGGATCGACCGGGGACTATTTTGCACCGCTTTTTCCAGATACGGGAGCGCCTGTTTCAGCTCCCCGCGTGCCATCAGCTGCGAGGCGATCTGGCTGGGAGGCAGCGCCCATTCCGGCGTCAGCTTCGCGGCGGTGTCAAATGCGGCGCGAGATTCAGCCGGACGCTTGAGACGCTCCAGCGTCACGCCGAGCGCGTTGTAGGCGCACGCAAACTGGGGATCCCGGCGCAGGGACTGCTGTAAGCTTGCTACCGCGTCGGTTAGCCGGCCCTGAGCGATCTGCAGACGGCCGGTGCAGAAGAGTTTACGCGTTTCGAGATCCGCGTCATTCGGACGAAGCTGCTGCAGGCGCTCATACGCATTCACGGCGCGCTGGAGCATCGGCCCTTTCGGCCCGGGGGCGCTCGATTGCACATAATCCTGCACACAGGCCTGTCCCAAATCCTCGAGCGAACCCGTAATGAGTGCATCCGCGATGGCGTGCTGCGGTCCGGTGAATGTATGGCTGCGATAGAAATCCCACGCGCCGTCCGTTTCGAGTATTCGTCCGGACTCAATGCGGCCACGCAGCAAGGCGAGGTTATCCGCGGCCGGCTCGGCGATCTGCACGCGTGATGCAGCGCTGGAGAGGGTGACGGTCCCGTCCAGAGTTTTCCCGTCCGGAAAATCGGCGGCAAAACGGTGGGCTCCGGGTTGCAGTAGATCCACGTGGAGATCGCCGGAAGAACGAATTTTGCCGCGAAAAGTACTGTCAATATAGATGGCGCTTCCGGCGGGACCGTAAACGTCCAGAGTGAGGGGCTTCGGCGTGGACGGAAGCGGCGCGGCCACGGCTAGCGCCAGGCGCGGATCGAAAGTGCCGGCGACCCGGGGGTGCTGCTTCGCGTCCGTCTGCTCAGGAACAACGCGCGATACGTAGTCAATCAGTTGCGAAGCGCGGACGACGCCGTCGCTATCGCGAGTGGCTCCGCCTTCCAGGCCTTGCAGCAAAGCATACGTAAAAACGCCATGGCCGCCATTCCATTTTCGATCTTCGAAGGAGCGTTCGCTGGGCCGAGTCGCGAGCAGCTTGAGGAATGAGCGATCGCCCTGGCCGATGCTCTCGAGCGGCTGCACGACGGCGTTTGGCGCGTTCGGCGAATAGCTGGACCAGCCCAGTCGGCCCGCGTGGCAAACATCGGCAACCAGAACAACAAGGTTCGCGCGAAGGCGGCCGCTCAGGGTAGCGTCCACTTCTCGAAAAGCCAGCGCTGTGGCGTGGAGATTCTGCGGATCTGAATCGTGCGTCACAAAATACGCTTCATCGCGCTCGGCCACTACACCATGGCCGGCGAAGAAAAGATAGACCACATCCGACGGACCGGCGGACTCAACCAGCCAGGTGTGCAGCGCCGCACGTAGCCCGGCTAGAGTGGCGTCGCTGTTAGTGAGCAAGCGAATATGGCTAGCGGGGAGTGCACCACCGGGAGCGTCCCGCAGAAACGCCGCGAACTGTTCAGCGTCGCGATGCGCGAACTGAAGCTGGGCATCGGGACGCAGGTATTGGTAGGAAGAAATGCCCACCACCAGCGCCCAGCGCGTGCCGCGATCCTTAAGGGTGTTGGCGGGCGGCTCAGACTGCACCAGAGCGCGTTGGGAAGGTTGCGCTAGAGCTATACACCCCATCAGCAGCGCTAGCCCGATCTTCATGCCCGCATCATATCAGGCGAGGGCGCGGTGACGGAGCGTCGGGCTTGTTGATTGGAGCTACAGCTTTACATCGAAGGAAAGATCCTGGATCATCTTGTCGAGTGCGGCCTGTAGCCTGTCCTTTTGCTCTTCTAGCCGCTGACTCTCTTTGCGCAACGTTTCGAGGCGATTTTCCTGTTCGTTCAACTGTTGGGTGTAGCGCTGCAAGAGGGCTTTCTCCTCGGCACTGCCTTTGAGAGCCTTCATGTTTTCGCGGAGACGCTGCTGATCGTCGAAGATCTTGCTCATCTGGCCATCGGCTTCTTCTTTCTTGGCGTCCAGGCCGGCGATGACGCTCTTCTCGGCGAGGATGCGCCGCAGGGCCTCTTCCACGGCCTTATCGATGGACCGTTGCCGGACAAAGAGGCTTACCTGGTCGTCAGAGATATTGGTCAACTGCCAGCCATTTTGCACGGGGAGCGCTTCGTCGATCACCAGGGACGCAGTCTGTTTGGGATCTACTTGCACACGGAAGCGCATCCAACCGGCGGTGGTCTCAGCAGGCCGGGTTTCGCCGCGCATCTCGTAGCCAGATCGCACGGGGTGCTCGACGATAACCGTTCTGGCGGAGGCATCTTCATTGCGGAACGTGTACGTCTTCTTTTCGCGAATCTCACTCATTTGGGTCATCACGCCGTGGCTCACGCGGACTTGGGAAACGCGCTGCTGGTCGCTCCCCAGCTTTGAGCCGGCGGTCAACGCGAGATCCGACGCGTAGGATATCAGCCGCTTTTCGGCGGGACGAATCGGATCGAATATGCCTTCTCCAGCGAAGGTCTCCTCCTCCAAAACGCTGAAGCTGCCGCCATCGAGAGTCAAGCCGCTGGTATTGGTGAGCCATAGCGCGCGTTGCGGGCGGCGCAGTCCGGCCTGTTCATTCCAGATGGAGACTTTCTCGGCGGAGATCGCGGATTGGACGATGGGAACCAGAGCGGATCGGTCTTTGCGGATGGTGATGGGCTCTTTCAATTTGTATTCGAAGAGATCGCCTAGATCCTGCGCGAGAGCGGCTGCTTCCGTGCGAGAGCGTGCCTCGCCGATCACACCTCCAAGGACACCGGCCGGAGTACCGCCCGGGACCCGGCGCCCCGATCCGCCGAGTCCGGCGCCTGATCCGAGGGCGCTCCCGGTACCGGCGAAACGCGATCTCAGCGCAGATATCTCGGCATTTTGCGTTTGAACCGACGGTGAGCCGGCTGTAACTGTCACGGTCTCGTTGGTCGAGCCTACTTGCAGAGTTGCGTTCTGTTGAGTACTGCGCCCAGCAGGTGCGAAGACTCCACTGACCACGGTGCGCTGGAAGCCGGGAGATTCAAATTGCAGGAGTACGGGCCCCTCAGGCAGCAATTGAAATTCGTACACACCAGAGGCGTTCGCTCTGGTTTCTGCCGCGAGGGCTCCGTTAGCGTAGGCTTTCACAGTTGCACCGGATACTGCGCCTCCGGATGCGTCGGTCACCGTCCCGGTAAGGCGCGCACCACCGGCCATCAATGTGGATTCGTAAGTCTGGGGAGTGATGTTGGCACTGTCGGGCAGCGGGACAACCGGGCGCCGCGAATAGTAGGGTTGGGAAAGATTCTGAATGAAGGATTGAGGAGCGCCCGCCACCAAGGACAACTCGACGTTTTCCCAATCCTGGCCGGTGGTGTTGTCTACGATGGCCCAGCCTTGGAGAAGCGGCTTCTGGTTGCCTTTGGAGTTGAGCACGATACGATAGGTCGCTTTCCAGACAGGCACCTCGCTGATGTAGCTCAGGAACAATGAACGCTCACCGGCGCCTTGCGTGGAAACCACCATGCGCCGCAAGTCGGATTCGCGGCCGGCGGAAAGTATGTCGAGAAAGCGTTCCACTTTTCCAGCCAGGCCCTTCTCGAGCAGGCGAACGGAAAATGACGGCGATACTTCTGTGGTCTTGATCTCGCCGCTGTCAGTAATCAAGGAGAGATAGTCAACTTCCAGCGTGGTGCCGCCGGACATACGAGTCTTGCGCTCGATACTGAGCAGCCGGCCGGTGATTACGCTGGTCCCGCTGCGAATTTCGAGCCGCGTTCCCCGCAGAGCGCCGAGGAATTCAGCGAGAGTGGTCTTTTCGGCCGAGGGCAGACGTAAATCGCCGAGCTGCCGGTCCACCGGAGCGGCCGAGCCATAGCCTACGCCGGCGATGCGGCCACCATCGAGGTCGAGAACGGTCAAGGTCTTGAGAACGTCGTTGAGTTGTCCCGACGTGAATGGAATGGTGATGTCCTGATTGCCTCGAACGCGGCCCAGGTGTTCGAAGTAGCCGACTCCATTCTTGTAGAGGACCACACGCTTCACGGGAAGCTTGTTGGTGTCGGCCGATTCCTGACTTGACACGCACCTGAGTGCGACTAAGAGACAAAATGTGAACACAACCGGAAGTCGAGACATAGTAATTTCCCCTTTTTCAACACCATGCGGCATCCACTTGCAGGTGCGTTGGCCGCTGAAGCAATTAAGTTGACTTCAGAATATGCCTTTGAGAAGACTAGATCAAGGATAAAGTGACGGTATTTCCGGCGGCCCAGTTATCAAGCTATTGCTTGACCAGCTCGACGCGCCGATTTTTGGCACGCCCGTCTTCGGTGGAATTATCCGCCACCGGAGCGGTTTGGCCCATGCCTTTGGCCAATAGCCGCGAAGCGTTGACGCCATGCGCCACCAGCCACGCGACCACCGCGCTTGCGCGCTTCTCCGACAATCCCTGGTTCGCGGCGGCGCTGCCCACATTATCAGTGTGGCCTTCGACGCGCAGCTTCAGGCCGGAATCCTGCTGCAGCAACTTCGCCAGCTCGCCGAGGACGCTTTCTGAGTCGGCCTGGAGCGTGGCTTTTCCAGTGTCGAAATGAATGCCATAGACGGCGACATGCCCGGTTTTATTGAGTTCATCCGAGAGTGATGACGCGTCCGCGGTCACTTCCTGTTGCAGAGCCTTCTCGGTCACGATGGTCTGGTAGTAGTAGGTGCCGCGGTTGTCGATGAAGATCCAAGTGGCGCCCTTGTGCGCCACAATCTGCGAAGGCGACAGAGTGTAGTCAATAGTCAAACCCGCCTTCTTGAAGGCTGCCTCAAAATTGCGGAATACCTGAATTTCGCTGGTGCCGTCGCGGGTTGCGATGTCCCAGGAGTGAAGCTCCCCTTCTACATGCTTGACGCGACTGTCACTGAGCGGAAAGTCGGCCTGCTCGTACTCTTTGTTGTCGCAGGAATTGATGATGCTGCCGGGAAAACGTGTAACCAGCGGCGAGTCCTGGCAGCCTTCGGCGTCTTTGCGAGGTTCATCTTGAGCGCGAAGGTGCATGGCGCCAAACAGAATTACGCCGCACAAAACGGTTCGTGGGATAAAAAGCATGGTCGAATACTTCCTCTGATACTTGGCCCCTTGCATGCAGTGGACGAGTTGCGCGAAATGGGTACCTGAGACGTCAGCATATCAAAAGCTGGAAAAGAGCCGGCCGGGCGGGCGGCTGCGGGCCAGGGGGCCCGCCCCACAACGGGGTCAGTTGTTTAGATATTTTGCGATGAACTTTTCTGTGGCAGTGTAGGCTTCGATCCATTTTTTGTGCGTTAAGAAGCCGTGGATTTCGTCGGGGAAGATCAACTGCTCGAAGGGGACGTGGTGGTTGCGGAGCGCTTCCACCAGCATCACGGTTTCGTGGAAGGGAACGTTACGGTCGTCATCGCCGTGGATCAAGAGGACCGGCGAGCGCCATGTGTCGATTGACGACATGGGTGAGGATTCAAGCGCGATGCGGGCGGCGTTAATGTCCTTGCCGGGATCGTAGGCGGGGACGAAATTGCGGATCACGTTGTTCCAGTCATGTACGCCGTGGAAGTCGACGCCGACGGCGAACAGGTCCGAGGCGCGCGCGAGACCAAGGGCGGTGAGGTACCCGCCATAGGAGCCGCCCCACAGGCCGATCTTCTTCGGATCCACGTCGGCTCGGCCGCGCAAATACAAGCCCGCGCCCAGAACATCGTTGAACTCGCTGGCTCCGGTGGCGCCGTAGTTCAGCGCTTCGCGGAAGTTCAGGCCGTATCCGACGCCGCTGCGGTAATTGACGCTCAGCACGATGTAGCCCCGATTCGCGAGGTACTGATTCATCGCGTAGGCGTGGTGATAGTAGTCCATGTAATGGAAGCCCAACAGCATCTGGCGGCGCGATCCGCCGTGGAAGAAGATCATGGCCGGACGTTTCTCGCCGGGCTTGAGATCGGCGGGCAGGAACAATTGAGCATGGATGGGCAGGCCGTCGGCGGCTGAGAGAATCACCTGACGGGGGGTGACTAACGCGTCGGCGGGAAAGTCCGCGGGCGGGGGCGCCAGATCCTGAATGCGCGCGGACGCCACCACAGCGGCTCGCGCTGGATGCGTTGCGTCGGAGTGCAGCACCGCTACTTGCCCGCCGCCCAGATCCACGGGTGACCACTCCAAGCCATCGCCCTTGGTCACCGGCTGCTGGTCTTCTCCGAGCACCGACACGCGGAAAAGATGGCGGCGGTCAATGTCGCCTTCATTCGACGAAAACAAAACGGATTTCGCGTCCCTGGAAAGCGATACGTGTTCCACGTCGAACTCGCCCTCGTGATTCAACGGGCGCGCGGCATCGCCGCGGATAGACACGGAGTATAAGTGCGCGAAACCCGAGCGTTCCCAGGGAAACACGATGCGGTCGCCCGCGCCCCAGAACAACTGGTTGTCCGCCACCATGGCATGAAACGCGCTGCCGGGTCCGGGCGCGGCCTTCCAGAGTTCGCGGCTCGCGCCTGTCTCGACGTCGGCAAGCCGAATGGACCACGGCTCGGCGGACCGGATGGGTCCAAAGAGAAATGCTCGAGTAGCCACGGGAACACGAACGAAGGCGATACTCTTGCTGTCGGGCGACCACGCGGGCTGCGAATCCTTATCCGTGCTGGCGTCGAGATAACGCATCGATTTCGCGGCGAAATCATACACGCCGATGAAGCTGTGATCGACGCGGGTGCTTACGAACGCGAGCCGCGATCCGTCGGGCGACCAGCGCAATTCGCCGGCCTGTCCCCGGGCATGAATCAACTGAACAGGCTTCGCGCCGTCCTCCATGCCGATGGACCATACTTCGTTGCTCTTCAAAAAGACGATGCGGTCTCCCTTGGGAGAGACGGCGGGCGAGTTTCCTTCAGCGAGCTTGCGGGCAGCGCCGCCGGCGACCGGCACAATCCACACCGATTGATCGACGCCTTGCGGCAGACTCGCGGGATTTGGATTGGTCCGGCGCATTTCGAAGTCGCCGCCGCGCACGTAGACGATCCACTTCGCATCCGGAGTCCAGGCGATCTCTGCGATCTCCTGGCCGTCGTCATCCGTGAAATTCGTGAGACGGCGGCCCTGGTAATCGGGCGCTTCGGCCACCCACAGATTGCGCGCGCCGCGCTCGTCCAGCACCCAGGCGACCTTGCCGTTCTGCGAGGCGGCGGTGAGATCGGTGGGGAAAGCGCCGCTCAGCACTTGCTCGAGCGAAAATCGTTTCGCCGCGGACAAGGTGAGGGAAGCCGTCAGGATGAGGATCGCGTACCGGTGTAGATTCATTTATGCCTGCTTGGGAATTTCAATGTGAAAGGCCGGGTCATTCGGAGGCTGAAGGAATTTCGACACCGACGCGTTGGCCTTGACGGCGGCGATGAATGCCGCTTTGTTGGAGATGGAGGATGGGGCCACGTCAAACACGAAATGAGTGTTGCTGGCGTGGTGTGAAACGGTGGAAGGGCCCAGCTGGTTGATCTTGTCGGTCATGAGTTGGATCACTTCGTCGCGAGGCTTGGCCTGGTTGGCGGCGAAGACCTGAATGACGGCGCGGCCCGGCGCCGCATAGAGCTTGTTCTGGGCCGCGACTCCGAACTGCTGGAGATTGTCATACATCACGCGCGCCTGCTCCGCCGCGTTTCGCTGCACGCTGGTGACTTTGGCGGCGCTCAGGCCCGCGGCCTTGAGGATTGCGATCAGGATCTGCCTCGGCTTGTCTTCAAGCGCCAAGCCTGTGATGACTGGGTCTTCCGCCATACGCTCAGGTGCGAGTATACACGAACCCGTACTACACTCGACTCTGTGCTGAGCTATTCCAAAGGTCCAGATACCCCGTTGATTGATCGGACCATCGATCAGGTGTTCCGCCAGACCACCGCTCGCGTGCCAGGGCATGAGGCGCTGGTGGTTCGGCATCAGAAGCAGCGGCTGACGTTCGAACAACTGGATGCCGAAGTGGAACGGACCGCGCGCGGGCTCGCGGGCTTAGGCTTGCGGGCGCATGATCGAATCGGGGTGTGGTCCACCAACTGCGTCGAATGGATCCTGGTACAACTGGCCGCCGCGCGGATCGGCGCAGTGCTGGTCAACGTTAACCCGGCATATCGAGCTCGCGAGCTGCGCTATGTAATTCAGAAGTCCGGGATGCGGACGCTGTTTCTGTGGGCCGCGGACCAGCGCTCGGATTATCACGCGATTCTCCAGGAAGCGCGAGAAGGGCAGCTGCCGGCGCTGGAGCACGCCGTATATTTCGGATCGGAATCCTGGGACCAGATGCTCGCGAACAACCAGCGTCTGGCGGAGGATGCCGTTCATTGCGACGATGTCGCCAACATCCAGTACACGTCGGGCACTACCGGATCGCCCAAGGGCGTGCTGTTGACGCATCGCAATCTGCTCAACAACGCCGAGATCATTCGCAGTGGCATGCAGCTATCGGAAAATGACCGGTTATGCGCACCCGTGCCGCTGTACCATTGCTTCGGCTGCGTGGGCGGCTCGCTGGCTTCGGTGGTGAGCGGCGTGACGCTGCTGCTTCCGGCGCCCACCTTCGAGCCGCTGGCTACGCTCGAGATGATTCATGAGGAGCGCGCCACTTGCATATATGGCGTCCCGACCATGTTCATCGCCGAGCTCGATCATCCCGAGTTCAAACGCTTCGACTATACGTCGCTGCGCACCGGCGTCATGGCCGGCGCGCCGTGCCCGGTGGAAGTGATGAAGCGCGTGGTGGAGGAAATGCACTGTCCGCAGATGACCATCATGTATGGTCAGACTGAAACATCGCCGGTAATCACAATGTCCTGCGTGGACGATCCGCTGGAAAAGCGCGTGGCCACGGTGGGGTGCGCCTGCGCCAATACCGAGGTACGGATTGTGGATCCAGCGACGGGCGAGACAACGGAGATCGGCGAGCAGGGCGAGTTGTGCACGCGCGGCTATCTGGTGATGAAGGGATATGATCAGGAGCCGGAAGCCACGGCGCGAACCATAGACAAAGACGGATGGCTGCATACCGGCGATCTGGCGACTATGCGAGAGGACGGTTACTTTCGGATTACGGGGCGCGCGAAGGATTTGATTATTCGCGGCGGCGAGAATATTTATCCGAGGGAGATAGAGGAGTTCTTGCATACGCATCCCAAAGTAGCGGATGTGCAAGTGGTGGGGCTGCCGGACCTGAAGATGGGGGAGACCGTCTGTGCGTGGATCCGGCTGAAGGAACCGGCGAGCGAAGAGGAAATTCGAGAATACTGCAAGGGAAAGATCGCGCACTTCAAGATTCCGCAGTACTTCAGATTCGTGGAGGCCTTTCCGATGACAGTGACGGGCAAGATCCAGAAGTTCAAGATCCGGGATGAGGAGATTAAGGCGCGGGGACTGGAGCAGGCTGCGGGGATTCAGACAGCGTAGGGCGACTGCGCTAAAATCGGCCTTGAAACTCACGTCGATGCGACGCCTCGTAGTACTCGTGATTTTGAGCGCTTTCGCGGCCGATGCGCCGTCGCGGGAAGAGCGCTTGTGGCAGTACCGCAACCTGGGGAAGGCGTTCTACGAGAATCCCACGACGCAAGTCCAGGCGGTCGCGGAGTTTCGCAAAGCCTTGGACCTGGCGCCTGATTCGGTTCGCGAGCGGCTGAACTATGGCATCGCGCTACTGAGGGCGGGGAAGACCGCCGATGGGATCGCCGAGCTTGAGAAGGTCCAGAAGCTCGATCCGAAGCTTCCGCATACGTGGTTCAACCTGGGGATTGTTTATCGCAAAGACGGCGACTTCGAAAAAGCCATCCCGCAATTTGAGCGAATGATCCAATTGACGCCGGATGAGCCGGTGCCGCACTACAATCTGGGCGTCTTGTATAAGCAGACCGGCAAACTGGACGCGGCGCAGCAACAGTTTGAAGCCGCGGTGAAGCTGAATCCGGATCTGGCGGCGCCACATTTTCAGCTTTACAACGTGTATCGCCAGCAGGAAAAGAAGGAGCAGGCTGGGGAACAACTGGCCGCGTTCCAGCGGCTGAAGAAGGCGCAGGAAGGCGCGGCTATCGCGGAGGACATGGAGTGGTGCGATTACGCCGAGATTTACGATCCCATCGACATGAAGGCGGGCGCGCGGCCGCCCGATGCGGTGATGAAGACCGAGAATCGCAATACCAGTTTCGTGCCGGACGGGTTGCTAACCCTGGATCTGGATGGCGCCGGCAAGTCCGATCTGCTGGCGTGGAACAAGCGGGAAATTCGGATCTGGCGCGGCGGGCTGAAAACGGCGGAGAACACCGGGCTGGCCGGTATTACCGGTGTGATTTCGGTATCGCAGGGCGACTTTGACAACGACGGATTGCCGGACCTTTGCATTCTGACCGAGAAAACGCCGTTGCTGTATCGGAATCGCAAAGGACGGTTTGAGCCGTTCAAGGCGGATTTGCCGGCGGGACGATTTGAGAAGGCCGTCTGGCTGGACTACGACCACGATTACGATCTCGACTTGTTTCTGCTCGGCGAGAAATCGGTGCTGATGCGCAATCAAGGCGCGGCCGGGTTCGCGGACCACACCAAGGATTTTCCGTTCGCGCCGGGCCATGCGCTGGATGCGACACCGTATCGCCTGATGAAAGACAGCAAATCCTTTGACCTGCTGATTTCTTACGCCGACCATGGCGGGGTGCTTTACAGGGACAAGCTGGGCGGCTCTTTCGCCGCTGAGCCGCTGACGGATCTGCCGGCGAACACACGTGGACTGGCGGCCCGCGATTCGAAGCACGACGGATGGCTGGATATTCAAGCCGCGGGCCTCACGCTCATCAACGCGGGCGGTCACTTGAGCAAGGCGCAGAACGATGCGGCTCCGAAAGTGGAGACCGATTTTGATCAGGACGGCAATCTGGACACGGCCGAGGTGGCGGACGGATCGCTGCTGCTGACCATGTACCGGACAATTCCGAAGCAGCACTGGATTCGAGTCCAATTGCTCGGCATCAAGAACGTAAAGCTGGCGTATGGCGCGGAAGTGGAAGTAAAGACCGGTACGCTTTACCAGAAGAAAGTTTACGACGCCGTGCCGCTCACGTTTGAGCTGGGCAGCCATACCGAAGCCGACACGGTGCGGATCACGTGGCCGAACGGTCTTATTCAGAACGAAATTCACCAGCCGGCCGACAAGGCGTATCAGTATAAGGAAGCCCAGCGGCTATCGGGGTCGTGTCCCATGATCTGGAGCTGGGACGGGTCGGGCTTTCGGTTCATCACAGACGTTTTGGGGATAGCGCCGCTAGGGGCTTCGTCTGGGGACGGGCAATATTTCCCGGTGGATCACGACGAATACATCCAGATTCCGCACGATGCGTTGAAGGCTGTAAATGGGCGCTATGAGGTGCGGATCACCGAGGAGCTGAGCGAAGTTTCCTATCTGGATCAGGTGCAGCTGTTCGCTGTGGATCATCCGAGAGAACTTGATATTTACACCAGCGAGAAATGGAAGGGACCTCCGTTTCCGGAGTTCCGGCTGTACGGCGTAAATCGGCGGATCTATCCCAAGTCGGCGCACGATGGCAAAGGCCGCGATGTGCGCGCGGTGCTGCTGGCCACGGACCGCAAGTATCCAGAAACCTTCCGGCATGACCAAAGCGGCGTTGCGGAGCTGCACACTCTGGATCTCGACTTCGGCCGTGATGCTGCGTCCGGCAATAAGGCAGTGATGATCGCGCACGGATGGGTGGATTGGGCCGACGGCAGCACCTTCTTGTCCACCGCGCAGGAAGGCAAGGGCGGCTTGATCCCACCGTATCTTCAGGTGAAGGACTGGGCGGGGAAGTGGAAGACCGTGATCGAAGACATGGGGATGCCGGACGGGAAACCAAAGACCATCGCGGTGGACCTGACGGGTAAATTTCTGAGCGAATCGCGGGAAGTGCGCATCGTAACGAATCTTTGCGTTTACTGGGATGAAATATTTCTCGGGGAAGACACCGGCGCGCCGCGCGCTCGCATGACGCCGGTACCCGCAAACTTAGCCGACCTGCGGTTTCGTGGATTCTCGGCTTCCAGGATTTTTCCCGCGCGCAACCAGCCCGAGGAGTTCTTCTATGCGGCATCGAGCGCCATATCCGCGTGGAATCCGACGCCGGGGCTTTACACGCGTTACGGGGATGTTCGAGAGCTGGTGGAAAAGACCGATGACCGGTTCGTGATCATGGGCTCGGGCGATGAGCTTCGGCTAACGTTTGAAGCAGCGGCGCTTCCCGCGCTTCCGACCGGCTGGCAGCGCGATTTTATTCTGAAGGTGGATGGCTGGGCCAAGGATCGGGACGCGAACACCGCGTATTCGCAATCCGTGGAGCCGCTGCCGTTCCACGCGATGTCGAGTTACCCGTATCCGGCCCGCGAGCATTTCCCGGACGACGCGGCGCATGAAGCCTGGCGCAAACAGTACAACACGCGTCCGGCGCTGCGGCTGATTCGTCCGCTGAACGAGCCCTTGCGCGCGCAGCGGGCGCATAATAGTAGCTTCTGATGCGCAAATTGCTGGGAGTCCTGACACTCCTTCTGATTCTTAACTCCGCTTACATCGCGGCATTCGCGTTTCCCACTATTTTCTACATGGGGAATGTGCTGCTGCACGTGGTTCTCGGCATCGTCACGGCGGCATTGTTCGGGTGGTATATCACGAAGCATCGCGAGTTTTACCGCGCCAACGGCCTGGGCGTCGCGTTGCTAGCTGTCGCGACTGTGCTGGGTGTCTGGCTGACGTTTAGCGGAGCCACCACGGCCAATCGCTGGGGCGTCATCCTGCACGCCATATTCGCGGCGATCGGCCTGGCCGCGATGCTGCCTTATCTGTGGCCCTCCCGGTTCGCGCGCGCCCTGACCACGTTACTGGCCCTGCTGGTGGTGCTGCCGCTCGGGGCGGCGGCATATTATCACTGGCGGCCAAATCCCTCGGATCACATCCAGAACCCACTCACTGTTCCCACCAGCATGGCTGAAGAAGGCGGAGGGCCCAAGTCTCCATTCTGGCCCTCGGCATCGAATACAAACACGAACGCCATCATACCTGCGAACTTTTTCATGGACTCCAAGGCTTGCGGCGAGTGTCATCGCGACATTTACAACCAGTGGAACAGCTCGGTGCACCATTTCGCTTCGTTCAACAATCAGTTTTACCGGAAATCCATCGAGTACATGCAGGATGTCTCGGGCGTACAGGGCAGTAAATGGTGTGCCGGCTGCCACGATCATGCAGTGTTCTTCAATGGCCGCTTTGAGCGACCGATCAAGGAACAGATCGACACGCCGGAAGCGCAGAACGGCCTGGGATGTATGTCGTGCCACTCCATCGTCCACGTGGATTCGACCATGGGCAACGGCGGATTCACCATCGAGTATCCGCCGCTCCATGAGCTGGCTTCCAGCAAGAATCCATATATACACGCGCTCGATCATTTCCTGACCTATCTCAATCCCGAGCCGCACCGCCGCACCTTCATGAAGCCCTTCATGCGGCAGGAAGCGTCTGAGTTCTGCTCTACGTGTCACAAGGTTCACCTGGATGTGCCGGTGAACAATTACCGCTGGCAGCGCGGGTTCAACGATTACGACAACTGGCAGGCCAGCGCCGTTTCGGGCCAGGGTGCACGGTCATTCTATTACCCGCCGAAGGCATCCACATGCGCCGATTGTCATATGCCGCTAACGCCTTCCAACGATCCAGGCAATCATGACGGCAAAGTCCATTCGCACAGATTCCCGGCAGCCAACGTGGCAGTCGCATATGTGAATCAAGACAAGGAGCAACTGGCCGAGGAAGAGAAGTTTCTGAGGTCGGGTTTCATCACGGTCGACATTTTCGCTGCCTCGCCGGTGGAGAAATCGAGCGAGCTGCAAATGCGCCGGCGTTCTGGGAGTGAAGGCCCTCAGTTGCAATCGACGTTCGCGGTGGGAGAGGAGGCCGAGCAGTCTGGTCCCGTGTTTTTGCGTGAAGTGGGCAAAGTGGCGGCGCCTATCGATACGTCGGGAGCCACGTTTCAGGCTGGGTCCACGGTGCGCATCGACACGGTGGTCCGGACGCGCAAGGTCGGGCATTTTTTTCCGGGCGGCACGGTGGACTCTTTCGACGTGTGGCTGGAACTGCAGGCTCGCGACGCCGATGGCCGCACTATATTCTGGAGCGGCAGCGTCGAGGACAACGGACGCGGGCAGGTCGAGCGTGGTGCGCACTTCTACCGGTCCTATCTGCTGGATGCGGACGGAAATGAGATCAACAAACGCAATGCCTGGGCGGCGCGCAGCGTATTGTATGTGCGCCTGATCCCGCCAGGCGCGGCCGATGTCGCGCATTATCGCATTCACATTCCCCAGAACGCGCGTGGTCCGATATCGGTTACCGCCAGGCTGAATTACCGAAAGTTCTCGCATTACTATACGCAGTTCGCATATGCGGGCCAGGCTGCGAACCAACCGAATCTGGTTACGCTGCACTATGACAATCGACCGTTCTCCTTTCTGCCCGCCAATATTCCGGCGAATGTCTCGGGAATGTTCAAAGATGCGATTCCCGATCTGCCGATCGTCACACTGGCTACCGCGGAAACGAAACTGCCGCTGGGCGGGAATCCAGCCTGGACACCGGTGGTGCGCAAGCAGGATCGCGAGCGCTGGAATGACTGGGGCATCGGATTGCTGCTGCAGGGCGATCTGAAGGGCGCGGAATACGCTTTCAAGAAGGTGACGGAAGCAGAGCCAGGATATGCGGACGGATGGCTCAACGTGGCGCGCGCGCTG
The DNA here is from genome assembly GCA_030776455.1 of Acidobacteriota bacterium. Taxonomy (GTDB): domain Bacteria; phylum Acidobacteriota; class Terriglobia; order Bryobacterales; family Bryobacteraceae; genus JALYHQ01. The sequence continues at coordinate 31,864 of JALYHQ010000163.1, forward strand.
ATACAAGAAGGCGAGACGGACGCGGCCAAACCGTATATCGACAAAGCGCTGGCGCTGAATACGAGTTTGGGCCGCACCTGGTTTTTCCACGCGATGATTCAGAAGGCGGATGGCGACTACGATGGCGCGCTGGCATCGCTGCGCCGCGTTGAGTCGCAGTATCCGCGGGATCGCGTGGTGCAAAACCAGATTGGCCGGATTCTGTTCCTCAAACGCGATTACAGCGGCGCGGTGAAGGCGCTGCAGGCCTGCCTGGCGGTGGACGCGGAAGACGTGCAGGCGCACTACAACTTGATGCTGGCTTATCGCGGCCTGGGCCAGAGCGGGGCGGCCGAGCGCGAGCAGAAGCTCTTTCTGCGCTTCAAGGCCGACGAATCCGCCCAGTCCATAACCGCCAAGCCGCGCCTCGCCAGCCCGGAGGCGAACAACGAACGGCAGCCCATTCACGACCATGAAAGCGCCATCGCAATCCCATGAAGGTTCTCATCGTAATCCTGATCGCCGTGATGTTTCTGGCCGCCGCGGTACCCAGCGGCCCGGGCGTTCGCTTCACTGACGTGACCGCGCAAGCCGGCATTCACTTCACTCACAACGCCGGCAAGGCGGGAAAGAAATATCTACCGGAGACTATGGGCGCCGGCTGCGCTTTCTTCGATGCCGACGGCGACGGGTGGCTGGATGTTCTGCTCGTGAACTCGAAGGATTGGACGCCGCGCGGGCGCAAGTCGCATGCGGCGCTCTATCGCAATAATCACAACGGCACGTTTACCGATATCACGGCGGGCTCCGGTCTGGATATCGAGATTTATGGACTGGGAGTCTCGATTGCGGATTACGATAACGACGGCCGCGACGATGTCTACATCACGGCGCTGGACGGCGATCACTTATTCCACAACGAGGGGAACGGCAAGTTTCGCGATGTGACACAGTCTTCCGGAATCCGCAATTCCGCATTCGCCGCCAGCTCGGCGTGGTTCGATTACGATCGCGACGGCAAGCCCGACTTGTTCGTAGCCAACTACGTGCAATGGTCGGTGAAAGGCGATCTGTGGTGCTCGCTCGATGGAGCAACCAAGTCCTACTGCACACCGGAGTCATACAAGGGAAACTCTTCGAAGTTGTTTCACAATCTGGGCAATGGGAAGTTCGAGGATGTCACGCAGAAGGCCGGCCTGGCCGATCCCAGCAGCAAGTCGCTGGGGGTGGCCGTGCTGGATTACAACAATGACGGCTGGCCGGATCTATTCATCGCCAATGACACGCAGCCGAACAAGCTTTACCGCAATAACAAGAACGGCACCTTCAGCGAGGAAGCGGTAAGCGCGGGGGTCGCGTTTGGCGAAGACGGAGTAGCACGCGGGGCGATGGGCGCCGATGTGGGCGATTACGATCGCTCAGGCCGCCAGCATCTGCTGGTGGGCAACTTCTCGAACCAGATGCTGGGACTCTATCACAACGAAGGTAACAGTCTATTCGTCGATGAAGCGCCCAGATCCAGCGTGGGCCGCGCCAGCCTGCTCAGCCTGGCGTTCGGCGTGTTTTTCTTCGATTACGATCTGGACGGCTGGCCCGACATCTTCGCGGCCAACGGGCATATCGATGAAGAGATCGGCCGCGTGCAGCCCCGGATCCAGTACAAACAGCCGCCGCTGCTGTTTCGCAACGTCGGCAAAGGAAAGTTCGAAGACGTCAGCAAATCGATGGGTCCGGATCTCATGCGGCCGGTGGTGGCCCGTGGGGCGGCATACGGCGATTTTGACCATGACGGCGATCTGGATATTCTGGTGTCCACCAACAACGGTCCTGCGTATCTGTTTCGCAACGATGGCGGCAATCGCAATCACTGGCTGCACTTGAAGCTCGCGGGCGTGCAGTCAAACCGCAGCGCGCTAGGGACCGTGGTTACGGTGGAAAGCGCGGGGGGAAAGCAGACGCAGATGGTGCACAGCGGATCCAGCTACTGCTCGGCGTCGGATCTTGCGCTGACCTTCGGCCTGGGCAAGGACGATGTGGCGAGAACGATCGATATCCGTTGGCCCAGCGGCCAGCGGGATCACATGGACAACGTGAAAGCCAATCAATATCTGACCATTCGCGAAGGACTCAAGTGATGGAACCGCGCATCCCGATCGCCGCCATTACCGACGAATTCTCCCCGGATCTGGAACCGGCGTTGGATGTGATGGGAGAGATCGGCATGACCGCCGCCGAACTTCGCGTGGTGAACGGGAAGAACATCCTCGATCTTACAGACGACGAGTTAACACAGGTTGCCGGGATGCTTGCGGCGCGGGGCTTCCGGACTATCTCGGTGGCTTCGCCGATGCTGAAGTGTCTGGCGCCCGGGGGCGGGGAAGTGGACAGCCGCTTTCAGCACGATTTGTTCGCATCGAAGCACACCTTGGATGATCAGCCCCGGCTGACCGATCGCGCGTTCCAGATTGCAAACCGGCTGAAAGCGCCCATCATCAGGGTCTTTTCATATTGGCGGACAACCACGCCGGCTCGCACGCACGACGCTATTCTGCGGGCGCTCGAATCGCTGGCCATCCGCGGCGCAGCGGAGAACGTAATCATCGGCATTGAGAACGAACACGCCTGCAATATCGGCACCGCCGGAGAGACTGCGGCGCTGCTGGCGCAACTGGACCATCCGAATTTGAAGATCGTATGGGACCCGGCGAATGCTTTTGTCGCGGGCGAGGATTCGTTCCCCCAGGGTTACGGCAAGCTGCCAAAACATCGCATCGCGCACGTGCATGCCAAGGATTGCGTGGTGGAGAATCATAAGCCCGAGTGGGGTCCGCTGGGTACGCGTGCGATTGACTGGAAGGGACAGATCGCGGCGCTGCTGGCGGACGATTACCGCGGATATCTGAGCCTGGAGACGCACTGGCCCGGTCCCGGCGGGAATAAACTGGAGGGCAGCCGGATTTGCGGGTGGAATCTGAAGGGTCTGGCGTCGGCCTGAAGCGCCGGCTACGCCTTCCAGCGCGACGCCAGAAGGCCGGTGGCGGCGGTGAGGTCAATGTCGGCGATCACCAATCCCGGCTGTCCGTAAGGCTGGTAGCACAACAGCGTCCCGTCCGGTTTGGCTATGGCGGACGTGGTGGGCGATCCGTCGCCGGCAAAGTTGACCGACGCGAAATAGCAAGTGTTCTCGGCGGCGCGGCATAGAATCGCTTTCTCGTGGAACGTGTTCGCCGGATCGGCGAAACTCGACGGCACGTAACCGCCGGGCTCGGCTACGTGGAAGTGCGGATGAAACACGATCTGGGCGCCTTGCCGCACGGGCCAGCGTACCGTTTCTGGGTAGCGCCAGCCCTCATGACAGATCGCGATTCCAAACGTCAGCGGACCCGCATAGAACACGCGCCTGCCGGAACCGGGCGAATACAGATTGTCCTCGGAGGGATCGAGTTGAACCTTGTCCTGAAAACCAGCGATGGTTCCGTCGCGATTAATCACCAGCGCGGTGGCCAGCAGCGCGCCGTCGACGATGCGTTCGGTCCCCAGAACCACCGCCACGTCGGCCTTCGCGGCGGCAGCCGCAATCGCCCCCCAGGCGCGTTCGAGAAACGCCGGATCGGGAGGAGGCACCGGCTTTCCAGGCGCACGGTAGCCGGGAACGTAACATTCCGGGAAGCAGATGAGCGCTGCGCCGGCGAGGGAAGCTTGTGCGATGGCTTGTTCCGCGAGCGTAACGGATTCGTCCGGTGTCGCGGGAAAAGGGAGGTTGGCGAGTGCGATTCGAAACATGCTCATCGGGAACTTCTATTCTAATCCTGCAACCCCAACCGAGGAGAAATTGCGCCCAAACAGGCTAGTTTCGTAACGATACCGGGTCCGGCAACGTCGATGGTATTCTGAAGACAATGAGGGTCTAAACATGCGTCCCCGCAATTTTTTCTTCGCGGCCTGTGCGACCCTTACGCTGCTCACGGCGCTCTACGCCTTCCAGAAGCCCTTTAAACAGTACCCGGCGGTTGAGTACTACAATTTCCCGCTTCCGCCCGACTGGCAGGAGAAGACCGAGTGGGCTTTCGGCAGGCTCATCTACCCCGCAGTGGTCGATTACGATCGCTGGACCATCGATTATCCGCGCTCGGACCGGCACTTCTCGGCGGCTCTGCGACGACTGACCAGAGTGCATGCGCGTTCTGTGGAGCAATCGATCAGCCTGGACGACGTCGATGAAGTATACAACTGGCCTTGGCTATATGCGGTGGAGGTGGGCTACTGGAACCTGACCGACGAGCAGTGCAAGAAGCTGCGCGATTACCTTCTGCGCGGCGGATTCTTCATGTGTGACGATTTCCACGGCACCCGCGAATGGTCCATCTTCACCCACAGCATGAGCCGCGTATTTCCAGACCGCACCATCGTGGAGATCGACGATAAAGACCCCATCTTCCATACCATCTTCGATCTGGACGACCGCTATCAGGTCCCCGGCGAGCAGTTCCTCCGCAGCGGCCACTTGTACGAACACGATGGCTTTGAGCCCCGCTGGCGTGGCATCTACGACGACAATGGCCGGCTGATGGTCGCCATATGTCACAATATGGACCTCGGCGATTCGTGGGAGCATGCCGACAATCCCCGCTATCCTGAAAGGTTCTCGGCGCTCGGGTTTAGAATCGGCGTGAACTACGTGATCTACGCAATGACGCACTGAGACCACGGCCATCCAAGCACAATAATGTTCGAGTTCTTTTTCAAATATCCGCCTCAAGTCTTTTCCAAGGGAAGCTTCGTGCTGCTTGCGAAGTGGCCGGTGTGGCTGCTGGGGCTCTGCGTTCTGGGCGCCGCGGCCGGGCTCGCTTTCGCTTTCTGGCGGCGTCGCGCGCAGCTGGCTCCGTCGCTCCGGGGACTACGCACGGCAGCGGTCTGGCTGCTGCAAACGGCGCTGGTGGCGCTGCTGCTGTTTCTGCTGTGGCAGCCGGCGCTGAGTATCGCCACGCTGAAACCCCAGCAAAATATCGTGGCCGTGGTGATTGACGATAGCCACAGCATGTCCACGCGGGATTTGGGTGAGACTCGCAAGGACCAAGTGCAGCGGGCCCTTAACAGCGGCCTTATGAAGAGTTTGCAGGCGAAGTTTCAAGTGCGGCTTTATCGACTGGGCGACCGCGTGGAGCGTATCCCAGCCCCCGGCCAGCTTACGGCTTCCGCTCCCGCAACCCACCTTGGCGCGGGCCTGAAGGAAGTGGTGGCCGAAGCCGGGACGCTGCCTATCGGCGCCATCGTGCTCATGAGCGATGGATCGGACAACAGCGGCGGCATCGATCTGGACACCATCTCGGATATCCGCCGCCAGCGTATCCCCATCCACACCGTGGGCTTCGGGCGCGAGCAGATTGACCACGATCTGGAAGTCTCGGACGTGCAGCTTCCGTCGCGAGTGCTGCCGGGGTCGAGACTGCAGGCGCAGGTCGGCTTCCGGCAGCGGGGCTTCACCGGGCACAAAACCCGGCTCACGGTGAAGGATGGCGGAAAGGTACTCGCCACACGCGACATTACCTTGAAGAAGGATAATGCGCAGCAAACCGAAGCCATCGTGTTCAATGCTGGAGATGCCGGTGTGAAGAATCTGGCCTTCTCCCTGGAGGCGCTGGGCGGGGAGGAGAATTCCGCGAACAATCAAGCAACGCGCGTGCTCAATGTGGATGCGGTTCGACCGCGCATCCTCTATATGGAAGGGGAACCGCGCTGGGATTTCAAATTCATCCGGCGCGCCGTGGAAGATGACAAGACGCTGGATCTAGTCACGCTGCTGCGCACCACGCAGAACAAGATTTACCGCCAGGGCATCGCGGATCCTAACGAACTGAAAGACGGCTTCCCCACCAAGGTGGACGACCTCTTCGGATTCCAGGGCATCATCCTGGGCAGCGTGGAAGCCAATTACTTCACGCCGGCGCAGCAGGAGCTGCTGCAACAGTTTGTCGACCGGCGCGGCGGCGGACTCTTGTTCCTGGGCGGACGCGCGTCGCTCGCCGACGGCGGCTATAACAAGGCGCCCTTCGCCGATCTGCTCCCGGTTCACTTGCCCGAACGCAAGAACACGTTCCACCGCGATCCGGCGACATCGGAGCTCACCGCAACCGGACGCGAGAGCTTGATCTGCCGGCTGGAAGAAGATCCGGACCGAAACGTCGAGCGCTGGAAGAAGCTTCCGTATCTAATGAACTTTCAGGAGGCCGGCACACCTAAACCGGCCGCGCTGGTGCTGGCCGATTTGAACGCCGCCGGAAAAAAGATGCCGCTCTTGATTACACAGAATTACGGGCGCGGCCGCACCGCCGTTTTCGCCACCGGTGGCGAATGGCGCTGGCAGATGCTGCAGCCCGTCGCTGACATGAGCCATGAGATGTTCTGGCGGCAGTTTCTGCGCTGGCTGGTGAGCGATACTCCGGCGCGCGTGGTGGCCAGCGTGACGCACCAGATCCTGAATGATGAAGGGCGCGTGCACCTGTGGGCGGAAGTTCGCGACTCCACGTATTTACCCGCGGGCGATGCGCAAGTGGAAGCGCGCGTGGTGGGTCCCGACGGAAGCGCCCGGACCGTGGATCTGCATCCCGATCCTCTGGTACGCGGCGCCTACACCGCGGAGTTTGACGCCGATCGCCCCGGTTCGTACATGGCCGAAGTTTCCGCGAAACGGGGCGCGCAGGATCTGGGTCGAAATGTTCTGACCATACGGCGCGAGAACGGCGTAGCGGAGAATTTCCACCTGGAACAGAATCGCGACCTGCTGGAAAAGCTGGCAACCCAGACCGGCGGCCGTTACTGGCGTCCGGATCAAGTGTCGCGGCTGGGCGACGAAATCTCTTATTCGGAAGCGGGAATCACCGTGCGCGAGACCAAAGACCTTTGGGACATGCCCATCGTCTTCTTTATAGCGCTGCTGCTGCGATCCACGGAATGGCTGTTGCGGCGCAAGTGGGGAGTGGTATGAAGAAGCTGGCGCTGCTGCTGTGCTCTGTCCTAAGCGCCCATGCGGCAACGTATTACGTCACGGTGGCCGGACTCGGCGGCGAGCCCGATTTCGAGCTGCATTTCTCCACCTGGGCGAAAGAGATCGACAAGCTGGTGAAGACCGGATCGGACGCACATGTAGAGACTTTCTACGGCCCGGAAGCAACTCGCGCACACGTTCAGGGCGCTTTCGCACGCATCGCCCGGGAAGCCAAGCCCGACGATGCGCTGGTGGTGATGCTGATCGGGCACGGCAGTTTCGACGGCGTGGATTACAAGATCAATCTACCCGGCCCGGATCTCTCGGCATCCGAACTCGCGGCCCTGTTGGATCGCGTGCCCGCCACGCGCCAGTTGGTGGTGAACATGACCAGCGCCAGCGGCGGATCGCGAGCCATGTTGCAAAAGGCGAACCGGGTGATTATCACCGCCACTAAATCCGGCTTCGAGAAGAACGCTACCGTATTCGCCCGCTATTGGGTGGAAGCGCTGAGCGATCCTGCCGCCGATACCGATAAGAACGATGTCATCAGCGCGCTGGAAGCGTTTCGGTATGCCGAGCAGAAGACCGCGAGGTTCTATGAAACGCAGAAGCGTCTGGCCACCGAGCATCCTTCGCTTGCCGATACCGGAAACGGAGAAGCCGTTCGTGCCCCGTCGCCTGAAAATGGCGTTGGCTTGCTGGCCAACCGTTTCATGGTGCTGCGTATCGGCGCGGCGCAAACGGCTGCCGCCACTCCCGAAAAGAAAAAGCTGCAGGCCAGGAAGGAAGAACTGGAGGGCCAAATCGACCAGCTGAAGTATGAGAAGGCGTCCTTGGCCGTCGAAGTTTACAGGACACGGCTGAACGCGCTGCTGTTAGATCTGGCCAAGACGCAAGCGGAGCTGGATAAATGAAGTCCTTGGTTCAATTCGCGCTGGCTGCGGCCTTACTGCTGACGGGTGCGTGCTCGCCGCGGCTGCGCGCTCAATCTCCCGCCGATGACTGCCTCGCACTGCGGCATCATGGAAAGCTGGATGAAGCGCAGGCCTGCTTCACTCACCTGACCGGATCCACGAATCCCTGGAACCGTGCCGAAGGGCTCTGGGGCCTCGAGAAATACACGGACGCCAACGGCCAGTTTCGAGCCGCCGTCGCGCAGTACCCCAAGAATCCCGATATCCGCGTTCGCTGGGGCAAGCTGCTCCTCGACCGCTTCAACCCAGAAGAAGCGAACGGCCTCTTCGATGAAGCGCTGGATATCAAGAAGGATCACGCCGGTGCAATTCTCGGCCTGGCGTATGTCGCTGCCCGCGGCTTCGGAGCCAAGGCGGTGGAGTTCGCCGAAAAAGCCGCGACGCTGGATCCCAAATCGGCCGAGCCACATGAGCTGCTGGCCTATCTGGCGCTTGAGGACAACGATCCCGACCGCGCGCGCAAGCAAGCCGAACAGGCGCTCGCTATAAGTGCGGAGGCACTGGACGGAATGGCTGTCCTGGCTGCCATGGATCTGCTCAATGACAAACGGGACACCCCATGGATACCGGCCATTTTGAAAGTGAACCCGGTGTACGGCGAGGCCTGGGCCACCGCCGCGCACTTCTTCGTGATCAACCGGCGCTATGAGGAAGGTATCGCGCTCTATCGCAAAGCTCTCGACCTCAACCCGCGATTGTGGTCCGTGCGCGCCCAGCTGGGCGTGGACCTGATGCGCCTGGGGCAGGAGGATGAAGCCCGCCAACAGCTCGAGCAATGCTACGCGAACCAGTTCCGGAGCGCGGAGGTGGTGAACTCGCTGCGCCTGCTGGATAGTTACTCCAAGTTCGACACCTTCCGCACGCCCGCTACCATTCTGCGTTTGAGCAAGAAGGAATCCGCGCTGCTGAGACCGTACATCGAAGCCGAACTCGAGCGCGTCATCGCCACCTACAACAAGAAATACAAGATGACGCTTCCAGCACCGGTGCAGTTGGAGGTTTATCCCGACCATGAGGATTTCGCCGTCCGGACGCTGGGTATGCCCGGTCTGGGCGCGCTCGGCGTCACGTTTGGCGAAGTGGTGGCGATGGACAGTCCTTCCGGACGCCCGCCCGGCAGTTTTCACTGGGCCAGCACGCTCTGGCACGAAATGAGCCATGTCTACGTGCTCACTGCCACCAAACATCGCGTGCCCCGCTGGTTCACCGAAGGCCTTGCGGTGTACGAAGAGTCGGCGGCGGCGCCGGACTGGGGAGATCGCCTGGACCCGTCGGCGATCGATGCCATTCAGAACCATAAACTGCTGCCCGTGGCCCAGCTCGACCGCGGCTTTATCCGCCCCAGCTATCCCGCGCAGGTGGTGGTCTCGTACTTTCAGGGCGGCAAGATTTGTGAGTACATTGCACAGAAGTGGGGTTACTCCAAGCTGCAGGAAATGATTCAATCCTTCGCTGCTGTGATGCCCACTCCCGCCGTGATTCAAAAGGATCTGGGGATGAGCGCCGAGGAATTCGACAAACAGTTCCTGACGTGGCTGGAAGCGCAGACGAAAAATCAGGTGGAGCATTTCGCCGATTGGAAGAAGCAGCTTCGCGCGCTGAATGAGCTGGCTGCCGCGGGCAAGCACGATGAAGTGATCGTCGAAGGACTGAAGATCCGCGATTGGTATCCGGATTTCGTGGAACACGGCAGCGTCTACGAATTGCTGGCCACTGCGTATATTGCCAAGGGCGACAAAGCCGCGGCGCGCGCGCAACTGGAGAAATACAGCTCCATCGGGGGCCGCAGCCCGGCGCTGGTCAAGAAGCTGTCCGCGCTCGAAGAAGAGGCTGGCGACCAGAAAGCCGCCGCCGCCACGCTGAATCGTCTAAACTACATTTATCCTGAGGATGAAGAGCTTCACCGCAAGCTGGGCGATTTATGGATCGCGCAGAATAATGTCTCAGGCGCTATCCGCGAGTACCAGGCTGTGCTCGCCGCCAAGCCGCTGGATCCGGCCTCAGCGCACCTTCAGCTGGCTAAAGCTTACCGGGCAGCGCACCGGACCGAGGACGCCCGGGAGCAGGCGCTGCTCTCTTTAGAAGCGGCGCCAGGCTTTAAGCCCGCGCAGAAATTGTTATTGGAACTCTCAAAATAAAATGTCAACCGCTACTACAATTACCGATTCCGCGGAACTGAAAGAGCGGATTGACCGCTTTCAGCAGGTGCATACCGCGATTGTCCGCGAAGTCCGCAAAGTTATCGTGGGCCAAGAGGAAGTTCTGGATCAAGTCCTCACCTCGTTATTCGTTGGAGGGCACTGCTTGATCACTGGATTGCCCGGCACCGCTAAGACCCTGCTGGTCCGCACCCTGGCTCAGAGCCTCGGCCTGGTGTTCAAGCGCATCCAGTTCACGCCCGATCTGATGCCGTCGGATATCACCGGCACCGACATCATCGAAGAAGATCCCGGCACCGGCCGCCGCACCTGGACATTCGTCCCGGGTCCCATCTTCACCAACGTTCTGCTGGCCGACGAAATCAATCGCACACCTCCCAAGACGCAATCCGCGCTGCTCGAAGCTATGCAGGAGCTTTCCTGCACGGTGCGAGGGCATCAATACAAAATCGAAGCCCCGTTCTTCGTGCTGGCGACGCAGAATCCTATCGAGCTCGAGGGAACCTACCCGCTGCCCGAGGCGCAGCTGGATCGTTTCTTGTTCAACACCATCCTCGATTACTTGAGCGCGGAAGACGAGACCAAGGTAGTGGACCTCACCACCACCACGGCCAGCGCGCAAGTGGACGCAGTCACTAATTCGTCCGAGATCCTCGACTTCCAGCAGCTGATCCGCATGGTGCCCATCGGCGATTCGGTGGCGCGCCACGCCATCGACCTGGTGCGAGCCACGCGTCCCAACGACGCATCGGCGCCCGACTTCGTGAAGAAATACGTAAACTTCGGCGCCAGCGTGCGTGCCGCCCAGTTCCTGGTACTCGGCGCAAAAGCCCGCGCTCTGATGCGCAACCGCTACCACGTGTCGTATGAAGACGTGCGTTCCCTGGTGTTCCCCATCTTGCGCCACCGCATCCTGCTCAACTTCCACGCCGAGTCCGAGCGCCTGGATCAGGACGCAATCTTAAAGCGCCTCCTGGATTGGATGCCCACCCCCAAGTAGTTCCATGAGCATAAATGACCATGTTCCTTTGTGGGGCAGGTTAGTAACCTGCGGACCGATTAGCAATCGGTCCTGCCCGGGCCACAACGCCTGCCTCAACCTCGGGTCACGCCCCCGCTACCTTGTGTGGCAAGTGAGTAAACTCGCTCGCACTAGACCAAGGAAATTCCTCAGGCGTCAGCACGAGTCCCGCCTGCACCGGATTCCACTCAATGTACCTCGCAATATTCTGAAACTCGGTATCATTCCGAACCATCCGGTCGTAACTCTCGTCCTGCCAAAACGGTTGCCCAACCACACCCAGCATCATATTCCCTCTCCTGGCAGTGAACCTCTTCAACGACCGCGTGAGCGTCGGCACCTCCACCAACGGCGTTATCAGCAAATGCACATGGTTCGCCATAACGACATAGGCATGCAACTCGAATTGCCGCCCATCCTGATACCGAATCGCGTCAACTACCATGGCCCCCATCTCCGGCCGTTTGAGGTACAGCGGCCCGGTCACCGCGTTATCCAGCAACCGGTCCATAGCCACAAAGGCCTCACCCGACGAAATCGGCGTTGGGAAATTCCGATTCACGGGGAGACTTCCGTGCATCCGCCACGTCAAAAAGATAGGTCGGCATACGGCGTGAAGATGAGGCAGACGTCGACTATGAAAAGTCGGCATAAACAAGCAGTGGACTCCGGCGGGGAATTTTCTCTTCTGGAAGGGATGGGCCGATTGGAAATCGGCCCGCAGGTTACTAACCTGCCCCACACGGAACGCTAAACATGCAGGCTACTGGGGCGAATCGGTTTATCGATCCGGCGGTGCTCGCTGGGATTTCGCATCTCGATCTGGTCGCCAAAACCGTTGTCGATGGGTTCATCGCCGGCCTCCATCGCTCTCCCGATTTTGGATTCTCGCAAGAGTTCGCCGAGTACCGCGCCTACACGCCGGGCGACGATTTGCGGCATGTGGATTGGAACGTCTACGCGCGGACCGAGCGCGCTTATCTCAAACGGTATCGCGGCGAAACCAATTCGCAGCTTACGTTAATTCTCGATTCCAGCGCGTCCATGGGCTACGGGTCGCATTCTGTGAGCAAGCTCGACTACGCGCGCTACCTGTGCGTGTCGCTCGGTTATCTTGCCAATCAGCAGCGCGATGCCAGCGGCGTTATCGTGTTCGATGACGACGTAAGAAATTTCGTGCCGCCTTCCACTCGTCAAGGGCAGTTCATGCGGGTGGCGCATGCGGTGGAAAAGGCTGAGCTCGGGACTCGCACTAATTTTAGCCGGCCCTTCGTGCACTTCCAGCAGTTCCTGCGGCGGCGCGGCATCATCGTCCTGGTGTCGGATTTCTACGAACAGCCCGAGACCATCATCAAGACCGTTGAGCCGCTGCGCTATCGCGGCAATGAGCTGGTGCTCTTCCATATTCTCGACCCGCATGAGCTCCAGCCGGTGCTGAAAGAGCCCGTCATGCTCGTGGATATGGAGACGCAAGAGGCGCTGGAGGTTTCGCCCGAATACGTAAAGAATGAATATCGCCCGAGGGTGGATGCCCACATGGAAGATTTGCGGACACGGGCGCACGCGGCCGGCATCGATTACTTCCTGCTGCGCACTGACCGGCCGCTCGACGAAGCGCTGCGTGAATATCTCGCGATCCGCCAGGGAAGGATGTAGCGATGGGATTTCTGTCTCCCTGGTTCCTCGCGGGTATGGCTGCTGTCGGGCTGCCGCTCTGGATCCACTTGCTGCGGCGCTACCGCAGCACGCCGCATCCCTTCAGCTCGCTGATGTTTTTTGAGCGCCGAACCCAAAGCTCGGTAAAGCATCGCCGCCTGCGTTATCTTCTGTTGTTAAGCCTCCGGATCGCGCTGCTCATCGCGCTGGCCATTGCTTTCGCCAACCCGTTCGTCAATCGTGCCTTCACGGCGGGCTCGGGACGCCACGCGCTGGTGGTTGCCGTCGACAATTCTTTCAGCATGCGCTATGCGGATCATCTCGCGCGCGCCAAAGCCGAAGCCTTGAAAGTTCTGGGACAGGTCCGGCCCGGCGATCAGGCGCAGGTGCTCTCGCTCGGCTCCAAGGTTCGCTTCTTAACCCAGCCGACCGACGATTCAGCGCAGCTTCGCGCCGCGGTGGATTCCATCCAGCCGTCCGATGACCGTTCGTCGTTTGCGGAGCTGGCTCGCGTATTGCGAACCATGTCCCAGTCCTCGCGCCTGCCCCTCGAGATTCACTTCGCTAGCGATCTCCAGAAGTCCGCCATGCCGCCGGCCTTCGGCGACCTGCGGCTGGCTCCCGGATCCACCCTGGTGTTCCACCCGGTTGGCGGCGATCGCTCGCCGAACTTCCTGGTGGAGAGCGTCACCGCGCCGGCCCGTATTTACGATCCCAAGAAAGTCCGAGTGCAGGCCGTGGTGAGTGGAATCGAAAACGAAGCCGCGCGCCGCACCGTGTCACTGGTAGTGGATAACAAAGTCCTTGAATCGAAGCAGGTCGATGTTCCCGCCGGCGGCCGCGCGCAGGTAGAGTTTCTTTCGCTCGAATCCTCGTATGGATTCCATCGCGGCGAAGTGCGCATCGAACCGGCCGATTCGCTCCCGCAAGACGATCGCTTTTATTTTGCCGTCGAGCGCGCCGATCCCCGGCGCGTCCTGTTCCTGCATGAATCCGGCAACGCCCGCGCGCTTTTGTACTACCGTACCGCGCTCGAAGCCGCTTCCGAAGCGGGATTCGCGATTGACCCCCTTGCCGTGGGTCAGGCCGCCAACCAGTCGCTATCGAAGTACGCATTCGTGGTTCTCTCGGATGTGGCCGCGCTTCCCTCAGGCCTCGAAGACAGTTTGCGAAACTATGTTTCGGGCGGAGGCGCTCTGCTGGTGTCGCTGGGGCCGTCCGCCGGTGCGCGCCAGCAAGTACCGGTGTCGCATCAAGC
>JALYHQ010000164.1 GCA_030776455.1 Acidobacteriota bacterium
GTGTCGAGAAGCGGCATGGCCATCATTTGCATTGATTGTGGGGCGGGCAATCTTGCCCGCAGCCGCCTTTCAGGCGGCTCGGCGCCGGCTGAAAGCCGGCGGCAGCCACGATTGGCTGCCCCACCAAGCAGCATAGCCGCAACCAAAAGTAGGGCCCTCGTCCGCGCTCTTCCTTTCGTCCGAACAGGCCGACCAGGGGGTCGCCCGCGGGCCAGGGGGCCCGCCCTACAAGGATTAGAAGATTAGTTTTACGCCTAGCTGGGCCTGGCGTGGGTCGCCCAGGCCGCTGGTCAGGGTGCCGTCGAAGTTGAAAAGCAGGTTTCCATTCTGCGGTTGCTTCAGGTTCTTGCTGTTGAACAGGTTGAACGCATCCACGGTGCCTTCGAGAAATGCCCGCTCGGCGAGATGCCAGCGTTTGGCCACACGGAAATCAAAGGACGTGAAGGCGTTATCCTTGCGCACGGTGTTGCGCGGGACCACCGTGCCGTTCGCCAGCAGAACCGAGGTATTGCCTCCGTTGATGGAGGTCGGCTGCGCGGAGTGCGCGCTGAAGCGAGGCGAAAACTCGAGTCCCCAGGGTCCCGAGTAATACATGAACGCGTTGAAACGGTGCCGTTCATCGCGGGCGGAGTAGCTGTACTCGGGCTTGAAATTGTTCGCCACCCGATAGTAGAAATTGAACGGATCGCGCTCCTGGTCGTCATCCGAGTAGTCCGTTGAGAGCTGATAATTCCACTGGAACTGGAAGTGGCTTGAATACTGCTTCACCATACCGAGCGTCCAGCCGCGGAACAACGACTTCGCGGAGGATTCGACAGTGGTGAGCGATGAGAGCCCGTTCTTGCCATCGGCTCCCAGGCCCGTTGACCAGGGCGAGCCGAAGACGGCGTCATTTCGATCCACGAATCGCGTGATGTGCACGCCCTTCGCGTAGTTGAACGCGCTGTAGACCTTCAAGGTGGAGGTAAGCGCTTGCTCGACGGTTCCCGACCATGAATAGGTGCGCGGATTCCGATAACCTCGGTCAAAGACGAAGATGCCGGGTTGGAAGGGCACGCCTGATCCCGCATCGGGGATCAAGCTGGTGTAAGCCGGTGGAGTAACGCCGAAACCGTTGAAGAACGAGGCCCGGAAGATGGTCTGCCCCACCGATCCGTTGGAGGTTCGCGAACTGGCTAGTTCCAGGCCGGGGGTGCGGGCATAGAAGATGCCGCCATTCACGCGGATTACGGTCTTACCCTTGCCGGTGGGATCCCATGAAATACCCAGTCGCGGCTGCCACTGTTTCAGATCCGAAGGGATCTTGCCATTAGAAGGAAAGCCAGGCTTACCGATGAAAGCAGAATAAAAAACCTGCGAGGGCGGAGTGATGGGGGGAGGCTCAATCTGCCCTTCCCAGCGCAATCCATAGCTCAGCGTCAAGTTGGGACGGATCTGCCAGCGATCCTGCACGAAGAACGCCGGTTCGTTCTGCGGGATGGATTGGGTACCGGCCTGATTCACGGACTTTCCGCCGACGCCCGCGAACTGCAGGAACAGCAGCAACGGTCCGGTAATGGTGGTGCCGGCCGGGCACACGCCGGCGTTGTTGGTGGTGCCGTTGGAGCACTCCACGAACTTCGGCCCGATGTTCACGTAGTTCATGAACCCCTGTACGCTGTCAAAGATGAAGCGCCCGTTGGCGAAGCCGACGAAAGTCTGGGTGGTGTTGGTGCGGTTGTATTCCAAGCCCAGCTTGAAGTTGTGTGCGCCGCGGATCAAAGATATGTTGTCCACAAACTGCGCGCGGTCGTCATGGTCCTGCACTGGAATGAAGAAGGGCTCGCCGAAACGGTATTGTCCGCCGAAATCGATACCGGTATCGGGGAAGGGCCGGCTTTGGCCGGGAATCTGCGGCCCGCTATAAGGGCGCGGACGGTCCTCGCGCGAGTACTGGAAGCGGAACTCGTTCAACGTGGTGGGCGTCAGCGTGGAGTTGAGCGAGAAGTTCAGGGTATTTGCAAAATCGCGCTCGATCGCGTTGGCGCTGCGGGCCCAGGGGTCCACGTCAAAAGTGCCGTTTTCCTGGCGGGAACGCGAATAGTTGTAGCGGAATGTGGCCAGGTGTTTGTCGCTGACCGCCCAGTCGATCTTGCCCAGGATGGCGTTGGCGCTGTTGGTGCGCTTGATGGGACCGTTTTCGTTGGGATCGTTAAACTTGGTTGCGAAGAAGTTGACCAGCACCGGATCGATGCGGGCCGGATTGGTCTGCTTGGTCTCATTGAAGATCTGCTGATCATAGGCGGCGAAAAAGAACAGCTTGTTTCGGCGGATGGGTCCGCCGATGGTGCCGCCGAACTGTTCCTGGGAGAAGCCCCGGAGGCGGGTGCCATCGGACTGCCGGGCGGTAAGGCCGCTCCACTTCTGGAATTCGTGCGCGGTGCCGTGCACTTCGTTGGTGCCGGATTTGGTCACTACATTGATGAAGCCGCCGGAACTGCGCCCGAATTCGGCGGGAGCGCCGTCGGCGACAACCTGGAACTCCTTCACGGCGTCGAGGTTGACGGTGAACGCGGGGCGCTGGCCGCCGCGCTGTTCGCCGAAGAAGGGATTGTTGTCGTCGCCGCCATCGATGGAGACGTTGTTGTTGATACCCTTCTGCCCGTTGATCGAGATCTCATTGCCGTCGGGGCCCTGCACTATGGAAACTCCCGGCGTGAGCGTCACGAAATCCAGGAAGTTGCGGCCATTGTTCGGAAGCGAGCGGATGGATTGCTGGTCAATGTAGCTGGACTGCTCCACCTTGTCCGTCTCCACCACGGGAGCGTCTCCGGTAACCGAAATGGTCTGTTCGGTGCCGGCAATGTTCAGATTCAGGGAGAGATTCACGGTCTGGCCCACGGCCAGATTGATGCCCTCGCGAATCAGGGTGCCGAAATTCGGCGCCTTCACCGTGACTTTGTAAGCGCCCAGCGGCAGCAACACGCCGCGGAACCGGCCCTCGGTATCCGTGGTGAGCACGCGCGTAAAGTTTGTGTCCACGTTGAGGATGGTGACTTCCGCGCCGGGGATGGTCTTCCCGGACGGGTCATTGATGGTCCCCTCGATGGTGCCGGTATTGGCTTGCGATTGCGCAAAGAGCGCCGTCGCACAGGCGAAAAGGACAACGAGCCTCGGGAAGAATGACATTAGCGGTCTCACTTTCTGTGCGGAGTGTCCACAAACTGGGGGGAGGTCCCTATAGTGTCGCACGGGACGGGGCGGGTTTCAATCGGACTGGGCCGCCCCGACTGGGTAGAATAGCAGAACAGCGCGTGTGGATTGTCAGCTTAGCTCTTCGGCGTCCCTATACCTTCGTGGTGATGTCTGTGTTGATCGCGGTGCTGGGCGGCATCGCGATTATCGTCATGCCGAAGGACATCTTCCCATACATCAATATCCCGGTTGTCAGCGTTATCTGGTCTTATAGCGGGATTTCTCCGCAGGAAATGGCGGACCGCGTGGTGACCATCGACGAGCGCGCCATGACCACCACGGTGAACGACATTGAACACATGGAATCGACGTCGTATAACGGCGCCTCCGTGATCAAGATCTTCTTCCAGCCCAACGCCAAAGTGGAACTCTCTATCGCGCAGGTTACGGCCATGTCGCAGAGCGTTCTGCGCCCTCTGCCACCCGGCATCTTTCCTCCGAGTATCGTCAAGTACGACGCTTCCAGCGTTCCCATTCTTCAGCTCAGTATTCACAGCGACACGCTGGGCGAAGAGCGGCTCTTCGATTATGGCCAGAATTTCATACGCACCAACCTCGCCACTATTCAAGGCGCCTCCATTCCGCAGCCCTATGGTGGCAAGCCGCGCGCCATCATGGTGGATCTGGATCCGGACGCGCTCTACGCCCAGCATCTCTCGGCCGCCGATGTTTCGATCGCGATCAATCAGCAGTCTCTGATTCTGCCCGCGGGGACTGCCAAGGTGGGCGATCGCGAATATTTCGTCCGCATGAACAGCAGCCCGGCCACGGTGGAGGGCTTGAATAACCTGCCCATCCGAAGCTTGAACGGCGCCACCGTGTACGTGAAGGACATCGCTCAGGTGCGCGACAGTTACGCGGTCCAGAACAATATTGTGCGGACCAATGGCAAGCGGGCGGCTCTGCTGACAGTGCTGAAGAATGGCGCGGCGTCGACGCTGGACATCGTAAAAGCAGTGAAGGAAGAGTTACCGCGTGTAATGGCCGGACTCCCTAAAGAGATTCATATCACGGAACTCTTCGATCAATCGCTGTTTGTGCGCGCCGCGATAAGCGGGGTGCTGAAGGAGGCGTCGATCGCGGCCGCCCTCACGGGGCTGATGATTTTGTTGTTTCTGGGCAGCTGGCGCAGCACGCTGATAGTCTGTGTCTCCATTCCGCTTTCCATTCTCAGCTCGCTCATCGTGCTCAGCCTGATGGGCCATACCATCAACGTGATGACGCTAGGCGGGTTGGCGCTGGCGGTGGGCATTCTGGTGGATGACGCCACCGTGGTCATGGAGAACATTCATCGCAACCTGGGGATGAAGAAGCCGCTGACGCGGGCGATTCTAGATGGGTCGCAGCAGATCGCGATTCCGGCCTTCGTATCCACGCTCGCGATTTGCATCGTGTTTGTTCCGGTACTGCTGCTCACCGGCGCTGCCAAGTTTCTGTTTACACCCCTGGCCATGGCCGTGGTGTTCGCGATGCTGATGTCCTATCTGCTTTCGCGCACCCTGGTGCCCACCATGATTCACTTCATGCTGCCCTCCGAAGTGGAGCTGTACCAGAAAGGCGAGCAGGGACACGCCGCGGAATCCTCCGGCGTCTTCTGGCGGGTCCATCATGCCTTTAATCGCCAGTTCGAGCGCATGCGGGGCGCGTATCACGGCTGGCTGGAATGGTGCCTGCATCACCGCGGATGGTTCGCATCCGTGTTCGGAGTGTTCTGCGCGGCCTCGCTGCTGCTGGCGCTGCTGGTGGGCCGGGATTTCTTCCCGTATGTGGATTCCGGGCAGATGCGACTGCATGTCCGCGCGCCTCAGGGCACGCGCGTGGAACAGACCGAGCGCGTGTTCGCGCAAGTGGAGCGGGAGATCCGGCAGATTGTTCCGGACAACGAACTGAACACCATCCTGGATAACATCGGACTCCCCACCAGCAGCGTCAATCTCGCCTTCGGCGATCTGGCCACCATCGGGGCGTCGGATGGCGATATTCTCATCTCGCTAAAACCGGATCACCGGCCCACGCTGGAGTATGAGCGCATGCTCCGGCAACAGTTGCGCAGGAAGTTTCCCGACGTGGGCTTCGCCTTTCAAGCGGCAAATATCACCAATCAGATTTTGAACTTCGGCATTCCGGCCCCGATAGACATCCAGGTGGTGGGACGCAACGCGGAGGTGAATTACCGGATCGCGCAGGATCTGCAGCGGCGCGTAAGCGGCGTCCCGGGGGCGGTGGATGTGCACGTCCGGCAGGAGCGCAACGTGCCCACGCTCAATGTGGACGTGGACCGGACCAAAGCCGATCAAGCCGGCCTGACGGAACGCGACGTGGCCAACAGCATGTTTATCTCGCTGAGCTCCAGCGGCCAGGTTTCGCCCAACCAATGGCTGAATCCGACGAACGGCGTGAGCTATCAAATCAACGTGCAGACGCCGCAGTACCGCATCAATTCCTTTGACGCTCTGCAGCGAACTCCCATCACTCCGCCTAACGGATCCAGCACGCAGTTATTGCGGAATCTGGTAAGCCTGGAGCGCACGTCCACGCCCGCCATTGTCAGCCATTACAATGTTCAGCCGGTGTTCGATGTGTACGCCAATACCGACCGGCGCGACCTCGGCAGCGTCGCCGGGGATATCAATAACATATTGAAGGAGGCGGGGAAGCACCTGCCTGAAGGCACCCTGCTCAAAATGCGCGGCCAGGCGGACACCATGCAGTCCTCGTTTTACCGCCTGGGGCTCGGCATGCTGTTCGCCATTCTGCTGGTGTATTTGCTGATGGTGGTGAATTTCCAGTCCTGGCTGGACCCATTCATTATTTTGATGGCCGTTCCCGGCGCGCTATCGGGAATCCTGTGGATGTTGTTTCTGACAGGCACCACTCTCAACGTTCCGTCTCTGATGGGCTGCATCATGGCGATCGGCGTAGCCACGGCCAACAGCATTCTACTGGTGACCTTCGCCAACGATGAACGCCTGGAGGGGTTGGACCAGATGCAGGCGGCCCTGTTGGCGGGCTTCACGCGCATTCGTCCCGTGGTTATGACTGCGCTGGCCATGATCACCGGCATGCTGCCGATGTCGCTGGGCCTGGGAGAAGGCGGCGAGCAGAACGCGCCGCTGGCCCGCGCGGTGATCGGCGGCCTGATTGTGGCCACCTTTTCGACCCTTTTCTTCGTTCCGGTGGTTTACACTTGGCTTCGGAAGAAACCTCCGATCAATAAAGATCGCCAGATAGACGAAGAAGCGCACGAGGGGGCCGCGGCGCTGGAGTAACGGGGCGCCCGCCAAACATGGAATCCAAGCACCAGAGAGTCGAGGGACACTCTCATTCGAGTGGACCACCGCGAGGGGGGCGAATTGGCTGGATCGCGCTGCTGGTGGTGTTATTGCTGGGGGTTTTGTTCGTATTCGGCTACCAGCGCCGGCACCGGATTGACATCGTGGCCGCCAGCGCGGCCCGACACCAGCAAGAGGACCTGCCGGTAGTTAACGTGACGAAAGTGCGTCGCGCGCCCGCCGCCAGTGAGCTGCTCTTGCCCGGGAACATTACGCCGGTAACGCAGGCCCTCATCTACGCCCGCGCGTCCGGGTACGTGCGGCGGCGCCTGGTGGATATCGGCGACCACGTGAAGCAAGGCCAGTTGCTGGCGGAAATCGAATCGCCGGAGCTGGACCAGCAGGTGCAGCAGGCACGCGCGGCGCTGGCGCAGGCCGAGCAACAGGCTCAACAAAGCAGACACGAGCTGGAGAATTCGCGTTCACAGCTGGACCTGGCGCGCGTCACCTGGGATCGTTACAAAGTGCTGGCGGCGCACGGCGCCATTTCGCGGCAGGAGGCGGATCAGCAGCAGGCCACTTTTCGAAGTGCCACCGCGGGGGTGAGCGCCGCCGAGTCCAACGTGAGCGCGGCCGGCCAGAATGTTCACGCGAATCAGGCGAACGTGGAGCGGCTGATCGCCATGCAGGGATTCGAGAACGTCCGCGCGCCGTTCACAGGTATTGTCACCGCGCGCAATTTCGACGTGGGAGCATTGATCTCCGGAAATGGGGGCGGTCCCACAGCGCCCACGGCATCCAATGGCGGCACGCAGAATAACGGCGCGGGCGGCGGGGAGATGTTTCGCATCGCGCAAATTGGCACACTGCGAATTATGGTGAACGTGCCGCAGGAGAACGCGCCGGCCGTGCGGGTGGGACAGCCGGCGGCGGTGCTGGTGGCGGAATTTTCGAAGCGCCGGTTCCAGGGCAAGGTAACGCGCACGGCGAACTCGCTGGACACCAGCACGCGCACCATGCTGACAGAGGTGCAGTTGTCCAACCCCGATGGCGTGCTGCTGCCGGGCATGTACGCTCAAGTGCAGCTGACCAGCTCCCGGGCCAATCCGCCACTGCTGGTCTCGGGCGACAGTCTGATCACCGGCGCCACCGGGCTCTCGGTGGCCATTCTGGCGGACGTGTTACCCGGCCATTCGTATCCAGCCGATGCGAAGCGCGTGCATATCCAAAAAATCGAAGTGGGCCGCGACTACGGCCAGGAGATCGAAGTGACCAGCGGACTGGAAGGCTGGGAATATGTAATTGTAAATCCGAACGATGGAGTGGAAGAGGGGGCGGTGGTGCAGCCCGCGGCGGCCTCCCAGGCACCACCGCCGGGCGTCCGGCCGGGCGCGAAACACTGATCCCAGCCGCGGACTTCGAATGAAAACGAGACGGTTCTGTACAGTTCTCACGCTCGCAGCACTGGCCTCGGGGCAGCCTCCCGAACACTGGTATGACCGCATCTCGCGTCCTTATCAAGCGAAATACGTGGGGCCGGTTTCCTTCGACAATTCGCCGCGCATCGACAGTCTGTTACGCGGGGGTGAGCTGTATCTGTCCTTGGATGACGCCATCGCGCTGGCGCTGGAGAATAACCTGGACATCGAGCTGCAGCGGTTCACGCCGGGGCTGGCCGAGACGGATCTGCTGCGAGCCAGGGGCGGCGCGACGCTGCGCGGCCTGAGCCTGAGCATCAACGAATTGCCGCAAGGCGTCGGCGGTCCGGCCAGCCCGCTGCTGAATCTGCCGGCGTCCGGCGTGACTCCGAGCAGCGTGGTGCCCAACTCCCTGAGTGAGCTGAACTCGATTGTCCCCACGCAAAGCACCGCGTCGATTACCGGAACATTGCCGCTAGCCACGGGCCCGGCAATCCCCCAGTTCGATCCGTCGCTGGTGGGGCAGTTGAACTGGCAGCACCAGACCACGCCCGAATCCAATGCTTCTATCGCGGGCGCGAACGCTCTCACCGGACACAACTACTTCGGGAGCATCGGCGTGCAAAAGGGATTCGGTCTGGGGACTGAGGTAAGCACTTCGTTCAACTCCACGTCGCAGTTTTCGAACTCCACTCGCAATACCTACAACCCGTTCACCACGTCGAACTTCGGAGTGAACATCCTCCAGCCGCTGTTGCGCGGCTTCGGTACGAGTGTAAACCGCCGCTTCATCCGGATCGCGCGCAACAACGAAAAGGTGTCGGATCTCATTTTTCGCCAGCAAGTGATTGGGACCGTATCTGGTGTGATTCGCCTGTATTTCGACCTGGTAAGTTTTCAGGATGACGTGGAGGTAAAACGCCAAACGCTGGCGCTGGCGCAACGGCTGTATGGGGACAACAAGGACAAAGTGGATCAGGGCACGCTGGCTCCCATTGAACTGGTGCGTGCCGCGGCCCAGGTGGCTGCCAGCCGCCAGGACTTGGCCAACTCCGAGGGCTTTGAGCTGCAGCAGGAGCTGCTGCTGAAGACCGTTCTGACGCGAAAGGGTACCGCCGACGAGGCTCTGCGCGAGGCACGCATCGTTCCCACGACGCCGATCGACATCCCGGTTCGCGAGCAGGTTGTTCCGGTACCTGATCTGGTATCGGAAGCGTACCGGAACCGTCCTGAACTCGAAGCGGGGCGACTGCAGGTCGCGAACAGCGAGATCAGTTTGAAAGGATCGCGCAACGGCTTGCTGCCGGAGCTGGATCTGGTGGGCGCGGTGCAGAACAGCGGGCTCGCCGGCCAATTGAACCCTCTGAGCACCGCTACGAGCGTCCCCACCGATCCGGCCCTGATCGGCGGCTTCGGATCGTCAGTGGAGCAGATTTTGCGGCACAACTATCCGACGTACGGGATTGGCATCCAGCTGAATCTTCCCTTAAGAAACCGCGTGGCGCAAGGCGATTATGCGCGAGACCAGATGCAGCTCCGCCAGACCGAGGTACGCTTTCAGCAGCTCGCCAACCAGGTGCGCCTGGAGGTGGAGAGCGCGCTGATCGCGGTGCAACGGTCGCGAGCCGCGTATGACGCAGCCGTGGAAACCGCGAAGCTGCAGGAACAGTCGCTCCAGATCGAACTGGAGAAATACGCGAACGGCGTTTCGACGAACTTTCTCGTGATGCAATACCAGAGCTATCTGGCGCAGGCCCGGTCCACGGAAGTGGCGTCGCGCAGCGTGTACGTGAAAGCGCGCACGGCGCTGGAGCGGGCGCTGGGACGAACGCTGGATAACCACAAGATCTCGATCGACGAAGTGTATCGCGGAAGGATCTCGACCCCGCCGGCGGCGCTGCCCTAGCTCGTGGCTACCAGCGGCCGGCCGCAGATTTTCTGGAGGATCTCGACCGGCGCGTTGCGGCGGTCCAGCAGGCTCTCGCGGGAGACAATGACGGTTTGCTCCAAGGCGTAGCGGCCGGAGAGCACCGCGTGCGGGACAACGTCCGTGAAGCACATCCAGGTGGAATCGGGCGGGAATTCCAGGCGGTACTTGGGACAATCGCGCTGGTAATCGGCGCTGTGCTTCAAGTAGTCATGAAAGCCCAGCATGAAGCGGTCATAGGGCGAGCGGTTCGCGGCGCCAATACCCATGGCGGCCAGCGCCGGCGCGACTCCCGCGCGAAGCCGGGCGAGCGGCGATTCCGACGACGATGCGATGCCTGCAAGGCCGGCCGCCTCGGCGTGCTGTCTCGCGGCCTCGCCAAAGGCATCAGATACCATCCACACGCGCGACTTTTCCGGGTTGATATTGGTGAAGATGCGGAGGATCAGGTCGCCGCGCGTGGGGCGCGAGGGGAACGCGTCCACATGCAGCAGATCATTGCGCTTGTTGGTGGGAAGGTCGCGGCCTTCTTCTTCCTGCGGGCGAAAGCTGGCGAAATCCACGCGAGCCTTTTGCATGTAACGGGGCACGAACTCTCCGAGAAAGCGCAGCGCGTTCTGAGAGTAAGATCGGAGCGCGTCGCGAAGCGCTTCGGAATCGGCGGCCTTTTCAAAACCCGTGACGCGATTCTGCGCGGGCCGGTAAGCGATGTTCTTGTGATGCGCCCCCGCTACCTGAGCGGTCTTTCGCAGAGTCTCGCGATGGGATTCCGCGACATCAAAGGGAGTTTTGGGAAAGAAGAGGACGCGGCCCTCTTCCAGGTGCCGGTACCAGTCGGAGCGTGGTTCGAGAGCGTCTACGGCTACGCACTGCATGACATTTTCGAGTGTACCAGCCGGCCATTGACGTAGACCGCGTCGGGGTGCTCGACGCCGAAGAAGTATCCTATTTCGCGATAGTCGGCACAGTCGTGAATCACGAAATCCGCGCGTTTACCGGGCTCGAGCGAACCTGTGACGCCGCCCCGTCCCAGGCTGCAGGCCGCATTGATGGTGGCGGCCACAATCGCTTCGGCGGCGCTCATGCGCATGTTGGTAATCGCCAGCGACAGGATCATGGGCATGGAGGTTACGGGCGATGTGCCGGGGTTGAAGTCGGTGGCGAGTACCACGGCGAGTCCGGCATCGATCATGGCGCGGGCGTCTGGGAACCGATGAGAGCCCAGCGCGTAAACGGAGCCGGGCAGCAGCACCGGCTGCACATGGGCGGCGCGAAGTGCGGCGATTCCGGCCGCGTCCAAGTATTCGAGATGATCGGCAGTGGCCGCGCCGAGCTCGGCCGCGAGTTCCGCGCCGCCGGAGCGGGACAACTGGTCGGCGTGCAGACGCAGGCCGAGATTGAGCGACTGAGCGCGAGAAAGGATGCGCCGGCTCTGCGCGACGCTAAACATGCCCGGCTCACAGAAGACGTCGCAGTAGCGCGCCAGCTTTTCGCGCGCCACCAGGGGCAGCATTTCCTCGCACACCAGGCTGACGTATTCTTCGGGACGGCCAATGTATTCGTCTGGGATCTGGTGGGCTCCGAGAAAGGTGGGGACGTATTCGATGGGGCTGGATGCGTTGAGGCGAGCGATGACGCGCAGCAGCTTCAGTTCGCTTTCGAGTGAGAGCCCGTATCCGGACTTGGCCTCAATGAGTGTGGTTCCGTTACGGAGGAACCAGCGGGAGTAACGAGAGGCGGCTTCGAGAAGATTGTCCTCCGCGGCTGCTCGAGTGAGCTGCACGGTGGAACGAATGCCGCCCCCCGCGTCGGAGATTTGCCGGTATGTGGCGCCTTCGGCGCGCAGGTCAAACTCACCGGTACGATTCCCGGCGAACACCGGATGCGTGTGCGCATCGACAAAGCCGGGGAGCACGGCGCGGCCGCCCGCCTCCACCACTGTGGTTTGGGAATCGATAAGCGGCTCGATTTCGGCGCGTGTGCCGGTTTTAACAATCTGGCCATCCCAAATCAGCAGTGCGCCGTCTTCGACAATGCCCAGGTCGCGCATTTCGGTCCCGGCGCGGGGGCGCGGCGGCCCGGCTAGAGTCACCAGCTGCGAACAACCGACAAGGGCCAGGTTCAAGCCGTCCTCCGGCCGAGGACGCCTGACGCGAAGGAGAGCAGGCAGGCCGAGGCCGCGAGAATCGTGGTATCGGCGATGTCGCGGGTTGGATCTATCTCCACCAGATCGAGCACGCGCACGGAAGGATGCGCGCCGCACAGCCGCGCTACGGTGCGCAATTCCCAGGGCGCGAATCCGCCGGGACGGGAGCCCGGAGCGGCTGGCGCAAAGGCGCGGTCAAGCACGTCGAGATCCAGGTCGACATAGATGTCTTCGGCGGAACCGGCGAGTTGATCCAGCGCGTCCCGAACAGTTTTCTTCAGACCTCGCGCATGGGCCTGCTCGGCGGTAATGACATGAATGCCCGCATCGCGGGCGAAGTCGAAGTAGGCTTTCGAGTTGGCGAAAGACTGGATGCCAATCTGCACGATGTTCCGGCCGGGCAGGCCATCGGCCAGCAGCGCACGCACGGGATTTCCGTTGGTGAGTCCGTCATCGAGATCGCGCAGGTCGAGGTGAGCGTCGAGAGTGAGCAGGCCGCGGGAGTGCAAAGGTCCCAGCCCGTGAACTCCGGCGCGCGTGATGCTGTTGTCGCCGCCCAAGAGAACTAGCGCGTCCGCGTTCCGCAGTGCATCCGTCACCGCGGCGGACAGCGGGGCGAAGGCCTGTTCGGGCGTGCTGCGAGCGAGATCGAGATCTCCGTAGTCATGGGCCGGCAGGTCCCGCAGGTCGCGATCGGTTTCTATATCGTATGTGCTGAAGCGGTGCAGGGCATCGCGGATGGCGCGGGGGGCGAGGTCGCAGCGGCCGGGTGTGATGGAGCCGAGACGGAGGGGAGCGCCCAGGACGCTTAGGGAGTGGGGCTCCGCGGACTTGGGAGGAGAGCCGGCCGGGGGGCCGGCTGCGGGGCAGGGGCCCCGCCCCACAGGGGAGAGCCAGGCGGATGCGCGAGGCCAGTTCTTGTCGTCGCTCACGGGGCGTCTTCATCCATGGGGCGGCGAATGCGGTGTTCGCGCGCCACTTCGATGGCCCGCTCATATCCGGCATCGGCGTGGCGAAGAATGCCCATGCCGGGGTCGGTGGTCAGGACGCGCTCAAGACAGCGATCCTGCAGATCGGTTCCATCGGCCACCACTACCATTCCCGCGTGCTGCGCATAACCGATGCCTACTCCGCCGCCGTTGTGAATAGAAACCCACGTTGCGCCGGCGGCGGTATTGACCAGCGCGTTGAGCAGCGGCCAATCGGCGATGGCGTCGGATCCGTCACGCATGGCTTCGGTTTCGCGGTAAGGCGAAGCCACCGAGCCGGTATCCAGGTGATCGCGGCCGATCACGATTGGGGCTTCGATTTTTCTGGTGCGGACCAGGCGATTTATGGCGAGACCGAACTCGGCGCGCTCTCCGTATCCGAGCCAGCAGATGCGCGCCGGGAGACCTTGAAACTGAATGCGCTCGGCCGCGAGACGCATCCAGCGTGCCAGGACTTCATTCTTGGGGAACATTTCAAGCGCGAGCCGGTCGGTAACGTGGATATCGCCGGGCGAGCCCGAAAGCGCCGCCCAACGGAACGGGCCGCGGCCCTCACAGAACAGCGAGCGAATATATTCGGGAACGAAGCCGGGGATTTCGAAAGCGTCTTCCACACCGGCCCGCGTGGCTTGCGTGCGCAGGTTGTTCCCGTAATCGAAGGCGACCGCGCCCATGCGTTTCAGCGCCAGCATGGCGGTGATGTGCTCGCCCATCGCTCGCATGGACTGGCGGACATACTCATCCGGATCGGCGCAGCGCAGCTGGAGCGCGGCTTCCAGCGTCATCTCGTTAGGAACGTAGCCTTGCAGCGGATCATGCGCGCTGGTTTGATCCGTAAGAATGTCGGGAACGATGCCGCGGCGCACGAATTCGGGCAGCACATCGGCGCAGTTGCCCACCAGCCCGACGGAGATCGCCTGATCGGCCGCTCGCGCTTGATCCACCATGCGGAGCGCTTCGTCGATGGTCCAGGCCATGCGGTCGCAATACTTCGTTTCCAGGCGCTTTTCAATGCGCCGGGGATCGACGTCGACGCCGATGAAGCAGGCATCGTTCATGGTGGCGGCCAGCGGTTGAGCGCCGCCCATCCCGCCCATTCCGCCAGAGACGATCAGCTTACCCCGCAGCGAGCCGCCAAAGTGCTTCTTCGCGGCTGCCGCGAACGTTTCAAAGGTACCCTGAATAATTCCCTGGCTACCGATGTAGATCCAGCTTCCGGCGGTCATCTGGCCGTACATGGTCAGGCCGAGCAGCTCAAGTCGGTGGAACTCTTCGTAATTCGACCAGTGGCCGACAAGGTTGGAGTTTGCGATGAGGACGCGGGGCGCCTCCGGATGCGTGCGGAAGATGCCCGCGGGTTTACCGGACTGCACTAGCAATGTTTCGTCGTCTTCCAGCGAGCGCAGCGCTCGCACGATGGCATGATAGGACGGCCAGTCCCGGGCGGCGCGTCCGGTGCCGCCATAGACGATCAGCTGATCGGGATTTTCGGCGACTTCGGGATCCAGATTGTTCATGAGCATCCGCAGCGCGGCTTCCTGTCGCCAGCCTTTGCAAGTAATCTGGACGCCTCGCGGCGCGCGGACGGTCATGTGTCTATTGTCGCTCCCGGTAGAGGGAACATACGCATTTGCGGCAGACGGGATTGTTGCTCACATCGAGGCCTTCGCGAAAGGCGACCGCCGGCGCACCATTCAGTACATCCATCAGGGATGCGTCGCGAAGGCTGCCGATGGGGGCGTGGAAGAAGCAAGGGCGCACGGACCCATCGGATTCCACAACGGCGGAAACCCAGGGGGCGTTGCAGCGCGGAGATTCGTGCTGCTCCAATCCCAGGTGCGCGCGGAAGTGGCGAACGATGCGACCCAGCTTTTCGGGACTCTCGAGGATAAAAGGGTCCACCAGTTTCTTCATTTCGGCTTCAAGCGCGTCGCACTCTGCCGCCGTAAGCCCGACCTCGTCCTGACGCTGCCGCGGCCAAGCGCTGGGGCGGTTGAACGCTGTCGATTCCAGGTCACAGGCGAGGAACGAGATGGAATCGAGGCCGATCTTACGGGCGGAATCGGCGGTGTCGCGCAGGCGCGCGTGATTCGCTTTCTGGACCGTGCAGCGCGCGGCTACGGGGAACTGCGAGTGGAGCCGCCGCAGGGCCTGCACTCCGGCGGCGAGCAGGTCGAAAGCGCGGGGGACGCGGCGAATGCGGTCATGCACGTCAGGCGGGCCGTCCAGCGACACGATGACATCGTGGATGTGCTCCACGATGCGAGGAGCGTGGCGCTCCAGTAGCAGGCCGGTGCTCAGCAGCGTCAGCCGGATGTTGCGCGCGCGGAGCGCTGCGCAGAGACGGAACAGGTCAGAATGCATCAGCGGCTCGCCGCCGGAGAAGACCACCCATTCGATGCCGAGCCGCTCGATGTCTTCGGCGTGCCGTTCAAGATCGGCGGCTGAGAGTTCCTGGATGGTGTCTGTTTTCCAGATGTCGCACATGACGCAGCGGCAGTTGCAGCGGCTGTGTGGGAACAGGATGAGAATAGGCAGGCGCTCGATGCGATGCGTCATGGCAGCACTCGCCTTCCCGCCAGGCGTATCTCATCGCCGAGGATTGCGCTGGTCGCCGCATACAGGGTGGGGATGTCCACATCCACCAGGACCGGATCGCGTCCCTCCAGGTGCAGTTTGTGAAAGCCCGCGGAATCGGCGGCGAGTTCGGGCGCGAACAGGCGGACCTTCCCGCCGATCGCTACTGCCACCGGCGGCTCGCCGAATTCACGAACGGCAATCCAGTCGTCGGGACGATTCTCTAGCCGCAGGATGCGCGAGGCGTTGCACGACACCAGGCGATAGTCGCTGCCGGCGATTGGGAGTTCATCCAGCATGTCGCCGGCGCCGGTGAGCGCCGAATCCGTTCCCAGCGCAACGCCATCGAGCGCACCGCCTTCCAGCGTGCGGCCCAAGGTGAACAGATTTGAGGAAGGACACCAAACGATCGATGCGCCGCGGCGGCGGACCAGATCGAGACCCTCGCGATCCAGAGCCACAGCGTGAACCAGCACCGTGCGATCCGTCAGCGCGCCCAGTTCGTCCAGGCGATAAATCTCCTGCGCACCTCCGGCGTCGGTGGCTTCGCCGAGGTGGATCACGAAAGGCCAGTCTTCAGGTGTCGCGTGGAAGCGTTCGGCCACATCGGGGCTGAAGCGCAGCGAGTGTGCCCAGCCGAATCGCTTCACTACGCGCACGGGAAAGTGCGGCTCATCGAACACGGGATCGTACGGATTGTGATGGCAAACCGTGGTAACGCCGGAGAGCAGATTTTTCAGACCGCCCCACAGCAGCCGCAGGTGTTTGGGAACGCGCAGATGATCGGAAACCGGGCGCTCGGCGGGTTTGTAAATATCTTCGGCCCACTTGGTGGCGTTTGGATAAGGGCCCTTGCCGAGCCGAGGGAACAGATTGAACTCGAGGTGATCGTGCGCGTTAATCAGTCCAGGGAGAATGCGATAGCCGGCCAGGTCGAGATTCACAACTTTTTCCAGTGTGCGATGAAGATTGCCGGCTGGAGTCGCGCGGCCTCAAACTCGCGCAGTTTGCCGGCGCCGGCGAACAATTCGCGCTCGGGATCACCGAAGCAAGGCTCGCTTAGATGGAGCAGTTTCAAGCCGGCAGTATGCAGATCGGAGGGTGCATAGTGATCTTGTGCGATTTCAAAAACATCGGATCCACTCCGAAAGGTGCGCTTCCAACCGGCGCGAATGGCGTCGGGGTGAAAGTCGGTGACGAAAACGGATCCGCCGGGGCGGGTCACACGCGCCAGTTCGGCCAGCGCAGAATCGATCGGGGCCATGTAAGCCAGCGACAGAGTGCAAAGCACCAGGTCGGCGCGGGCGCTGGCGAACGGAAGATGCAGACCTCCCGCAAGCACCATTCTGCCCCCGAGACCGGTCTTGCCGGAGGCGATCCGCAGCATCTCAGCCGACGGGTCGGCGCCGGCGGCGTTAGCCCTACGCTCGAGCGCCCAGGTCAACCAGCGGCCCGTTCCGCACCCGATGTCGAGGAGCAGCTTGCCTCGAACTTCGGGCAACATCGGCTCCAGATGCCGCGACTCCAGCGCGACAATGGGGCTGGCAGACGCATCGAACGACGGCGCCCAGCGCCGATATGCCTCGGGCGCCGGCAGCACACGGGTCATAGGCTCTCGATCCGTGGCTCTCGGAGTCGCAGCCGCTTTTGCACCCAGCGCAACTCCACCGGATTGTCAAAAGCTTCGAAGGCGTAGCGCCAGCTTCCCAGTCCCTTCAGCAGCCAGCGGCCCCAGCGCGGCAGGCGCCAATCCTGCACGGTGGGCCAGCGCGCGTTCATGACGGTTTCGAAGCCCCGGATTTTTTGGCGCAGCTCTTTCGGCAGCCACCGGAGCTCGGGGTCCTTGCGGCGCGCGAAATTGAACCAGCGCTCGGTGGCCCACTCATCGGGCGTGGTGGGGAATTCGAAATTATCCAGACGCCCGTACATTTCGCCGCTGCGCTGCGGCACTGGGACGTAGGTCTGCACCACGATCTCGATCTCCGGATTGATGATCTTGACTCGCTTCGCGAAATCGACGGTCTCGTTGAAATCGGTTTCCGAATCGGCGGGGTCGCCGAAAATGAGAGAGTATTCGGGCACAATGCCGAACTGCCGAATGCGGGCGGCCAGTTCAAGCGCCTGCTCCGCCGACAGCTCTTTCTTCATCTCCTTCAGCTTGCGGTTGGAGCCCGATTCCACGCCAAAGAAGATCATCACGCAGCCGGCGTCGCGGAGCTTGCGAAACGTCTCGTCTGAGAATCGCATCACGGCATCGACGCGGCCTTCGCACCACCAATTCATGCCGAGCGGCTTCATTCGCTCCGCGAGTTCACGGGTGTGGTCCTCGCGCAGGAAGAAATTGTTGTCGTAAAATTGCACGGCGTTGACCCCGTAGTCGCGCTGGAGACCCGCCAGCACGGAAACGGTACGCTCGGGCGATTCCATCTTTTCGCGTGAGCCGGAAAAGCCCACGACCCCGCAGAAGTTGCACTGGTACGGGCACCCGATGCTGGATTGGTACACGGTAGTCCGGGATCCAAGAAACGTGGGACGCAGGTAGCGGTCGGCATCCAGGCGATGATACGGCATCACTGGAAAATCGCCGGGGGAGCGGAGCAAGCGCTCCTCATTGTGTACCGGCAACTGGAAGGCGTCGCGATATGAGAGCCCGCGAATGCCGCTGAAATTGCGGCCGCCGGCATCCAGCGCCGCCAGCAACTCGACGAAAGTGTCCTCGCCCTGGCCGCGCACTACGAAGTCGACGTACTTCGCGTTGAGGCAGGTGTTCGCATACAGCGAGGGAAAATAGCCGCCCCAAACCACGGGCGTATTCGGATACGCTTCCTTGAACCAGCGGCACACGGGCACGGCCGCGACCACCTGAGGGCCCGGCATTACCGTGACGGCGAGCAGCCGCGCCGGATTTTCGCGCATGGCGCGATCGATGGACGCGCGGGGATCGTCGTCCAGGTTGCCGTCGACGATAGCGTACTCTTCGCGGCCTTCGATCATCGCGGCCAGCGCGAGGATGGAGAGCGGATAACGCTGGTTGCCGCGGCGTGTGGCGCGAGGATTGAAAAAGAGAATCATCCGGTGAGCGTTCCTTCCAGGATCCAGAAGCGCGACGGCGGCCGGGTACGCTTGAAGCGCGCTTTCCAGGGGCGGAGGTGCCACGCGAAGCCGTACCAGGGCTTGTGAATCTTCCATGCGATGCCAAGTTCGCGAGCGAGCGTAGAGATGGTTCCCAGGTCCAGGTACTCGATGCTGCCGATGTGATCCGATTCTGTTCCGTACTGGGCCAGAAACTGTTCGTGGCGCTCGCGGCGCATCCTCTCGCCATGTTCCTGCTGCCTGTAGACCGGAGAATCGAGAACCATCACGCGCCCGCCGGGCCGCAGGCAGCGCTTGGCTTCGGCAAACGTCTTCCGGTAGTCGGAGGAATAATGCAGAGACGCGTTGTAGAGCACGGCATCGAACCGGCCGTCGGGCAAGGGCAAGTGATCGAACTCCGCATCCAGGCACGCGAAGGGCCTTCCGAGGCGCTCGAAATAATGGTGCGCCGCGCCAAGACCCTCGCGCGGATCGGTCAGAATATCCACGGCCACCGGATGATGCCCGCGCAGCGCGAGCCGGTAGGACATCCATCCCGTGCCTGCACCGACGTCTAGCAAATGGAGCGGACGATTCAGCTCACGCTCGAAGCGCGGCAGGATGCGTTGTTCGAAATAGCGCCAGGTGCGGCCCCGCATTTTCCACTGCGAATCCAGCCGGCCGGTGAGATCGCGATAGGGCAGCGCGAGGTAGTAGGCAGGGTCGTCCGAGCCGCGACCCTCCGCCCGCCGGATGCGCAAGTAATCTTCGAGGAATCGCTGCCGTTGGACCGCCAGCATCAAGCCTCCACATCGTCAAAGGCGTCGCGCAATTGCCGCCGCGCGTCGCCGGCTTCGACGGTCAGACCCGCCACTTCGCTTTTCAAGAGCAGATCGGCAAGCTGATAGAAGTGTCGCGAGTGCCGGCCCCGGATGCTGGTGTCGCGATCCGTAGATGACGCCCATTCGCCGAGCCGCACCAGGCGCGGCGCCACTTCGCCGTAATAGGGCGTGCCCTTGATCGGGTAAGAAACGGTGGTGAGAAAGACGTCCGGACGGCACGTCTTTACGTGCTCAACGGTGGCCTCAATGTCGCCGAGATCTTCGCCTTCGTAGCCCCACATCAGGAACATGCCGGTTTCGATGCCGTGATCGCGAAGCAAGCGGACGGCTTCGCGCACCTGTTCCACTCGCACCCCGCGCTGCATCGCGTCGAGAATCTTCTGCGATCCGCTTTCGGAACCGATCCAAACGCGAAAGCAGCCCAGTGACGCGAGCGCCGCGGCGGTCTGGGCGTTCATGCGGTCTGCGCGGGTAATGCATTCGAACGGTATGTGCAGTCCCCGCCGCTGCATCTGCGTGGTGTATTCGGCGATCCAACCGGGGTGAATGGTGAAGACGTCATCGGCCATCCACAACATTTCGGGCTGGTAGCGTTCGGCGATCCAGGCCACTTCCTCGGCGACGCCGGCGGGCGAGCGGCGGCGGTGCGTCTTGCCGTAGGTGGAATGGCTGCACCAGCGGCAATGGTACGGACAGCCACGCGCGGTGATCACGGAAATGGAGCCGCGGCCGTGCCGCTGGCGCCAGGCGGAAAGATAACGCGGGATGTCGACGCGTTCGCGATCCGGCCAGGGCTGCTGGTCGAGATCGGGAATCAGCGGGGGCGGCGGAGTGCGTGCCACCGATCCGTCTTCGGCGCGATATTGAATGCCGGGCACGTTCGCAAGCTCGCCGCTTCGTAAGAGCGCCTCCAGCGAAACTTCGCCCTCACCGGTGACAATTGCGTCCGCGCCTGCGCTGAGGTACTCGTCCGGATAATTTGGCGGCTCGGGCCCGCCCAGCACCACGCGAGCGCCGCACGCTCGCGCGGCCTGCATGATGGCCAGCACATTCTTGCGCGTCATCAGGTTGCCGTAGACACCCACCACGGGCGGGCGCTCGGCTTCGAGCAGCCGGAACAGCTCCTCGCGCGATCCGAAAGTGGAATCGTAGATCTCGACGTCAAAACCGCGCGCGCGCAAATGCGACGAAAGATACAGCAATCCCAGAGGAGCGTAGGGCTTCATCACCTCGCGCTCTTTTGGATCTTCGGCCAGGAAATAGCCGTGGGTCAGCAGGAGATCCATAGCAGCGAGGGCTTCGCCGAGTCCCTTTCGAGTTCATGGACGCGATCCCAATGCGGTTCGCCGCCGCGTACCTCTTCGTGCAGCGCGGCGGCCAGCTCACGATAAAAGTCGGTGGAATATGCGCCGCGGAACATCATGGAGAGATCGTCGCTATCGGACCAGTTCTCCTTTTCGCCGAGCTCGGCGGCCACGCGGTCGTAGAACTTTGTTCCAGGCAGAGGATACGCAACGGATACGCCGATATCGTCGGGCGCGGTCTCGCGCACCATGCGAATGGTGGATTCGATATCCGGCCAGGTTTCGCCGGGATAGCCGAACTGCAGGAAAAAGCAGGCGCGGATGCCATGGCGGCGCAGGTTTTCTCGGGCTTTGTAGATATGCTCGACGCGCGTACCTTTGTCCATGGCATCCAGGATTCTCTGCGAACCGGACTCGGCGCCCATCCAGACTTCCTGGCAGCCGGCGCGGGCCAGCGCGTCGACCGTATCGCGAGTCATCAGATCGCAGCGCGACTGCATCTTGAAGGGCAGCGCGGCCCCGATTCGTTCCACAACTTCTGAGAAAGCGCGAGTCCACTGCGGCGAGAGCGCGAAGATATCGTCTGAAAACCAGAGATGTCCGGGCGCGAAATCGTTTTTCAAGCGCAACATTTCACCGGCGACGCGTTCCGGGGAACGGAAATGATAGTTCGATCCGAAGACCGGCTTAGCGCACCAGTTGCAGCGATAAGGGCAGCCGCGGCTGGAAACCAGGTTCAGCGAGAAGAACCCGTGAGCCTGCTGCCAGGCGCGGCGGTATTGCTC
The DNA here is from genome assembly GCA_030776455.1 of Acidobacteriota bacterium. Lineage (GTDB taxonomy): Bacteria > Acidobacteriota > Terriglobia > Bryobacterales > Bryobacteraceae > JALYHQ01. The sequence continues at coordinate 21,567 of JALYHQ010000164.1, forward strand.
AATGTCCACCAGGTCCCAAGCTGCGTCGGGGAGCGAGTCTAGATCGGCGATCGGAGTCCGCCGCTCCACCAGACGCGGGAGTGGAGGCCCTTCGCCGTGCACGATCTGCCGCGCGGCCTCCTCCAGCGCCGGCTCTACTTCGCCGATGAGAACCATCTCGAAGCCCGCCTCCAGGTACGCCGCCGAGCGGTCCGTGGAATCGGATCCGTTCACTACCGCGGGAATGCCCGCTTCGCGCGCGATCACGCACATCCGGAAAGCAGTTTCGCGGTTACGGATGAGGCACATCTTGGTCAGGAAGTTGAAATTGTCTTCCACCACGGCGACCATGCGAGGCCGGCTGGCGGCTAGAGCTTCGCGAAATTCCACCTCCACCGAGCGGGCAAGCGTCACATCGAACAGCGCCACGGAGTATCCGCGGGCCCGCAACTGTGCGGCGGCAATGAGAGTCTGCAGCGGTGGATAAGGCTGCATCTTCCGCAGCTGCTTGCGGTCTGAGTAAAGGTGATTCGAATGCGTCAGCAGGACATCGGCCATCGCGGGCTTTATCCTCTCAACACGTTACCGGCTCCGACGAAAGGGGCGCGGCGTCCACTTTGGGCGTGGGCGGCGAAACCACTTTGTTCACCAGATCCTTCACCCAGAGTTCCACCGGAAATTTGTAGAAGCCGTGGTCCAGCCGCCAGCGCGCTGGAGCGCCGATGGATCCATGCACCATGCGATTCAACCAGCTGCGATTCCAGTTGCCCAGAGTGCCGCGGCTGAACGCCAGGCGGAGGTAGTCGCGCATGATCTGCAGTTCCAGATGCTTCTTGCCCTTCAGCCAGGGCAGCACGGTATAGCGCGGGAAAAACTCGGTCCAGCCTTCCAGCGTCTTGGGCGTGTCGATGCCCAGCTCGAAGGCGCGCTCCATCACCGGAGCGCCCGGATAAGGCGTGAAAATGTTGGTCCAGAATTCGGCTTTCGGAAACTTGCGGCAGATGTCCATGATCAACGCCACGGACTCGCGCCGGTCCTTCTCTTCTTCGCCGGGATAACCGAAGATCATGTTGAACGCGGGTTTGATCCCCGCTGCCGTCAGCTTCTCCGCGGCATGGTAGATGGTTTCCAGCTTCTGAAAATCCTTGTTCATCAAGTGCATCACGCGTGTCGAGCCGCTGTCCGCGCCTTGTTGGACTTGCGACAGGCCGGAACGCTTGAGCAGCTTCAACTCGTCCACCGAAAAGCGCGTTACCAGGTTGGTGGAGGCCTGGATACTCCATTCGAACCTCGCGCCGCGGCGAATAATGTCTTCCGCGATCTGAAGCGCGCGAACCCGATCCACCAGGTAGTTGTCGTCGATGATCCAGACCAATTCCAGGCGGTAACGGGTCACCAGATCCGTCAATTCCTCGCCTACCTGTTCCGGTGGGAGCGCATTCCACTTACGGCCATAGACCCCGGCGTTGGTGCAGTAGGAGCAATTGTAGGGACAGGCGAGACTGGAGACGTAATTCGCCCAGCGCTTGCCGCACACGCGCTCGTACGCATCGAAGTCGGCGAGATGGTAGGCCTTCGGAGGCATCTCTGTAAGCGGCTTGAGCGCGCGCGGCGCGTTGAATACCAGACGTCCGTCTTCCTTGTATCCGACGCCTTCGATTCCGGCATAGGATTCACCCGCTTGAATGCGTTGCACGATTTCGAGCAGCGCATCCTCGCCTTGTCCCTTTACAACTACATCGACGTACGGCGCTGCCAGCGTCTGATCCGGCAGCAGCGACGGATGCCATCCGCCGAGCACCACCGGCATATCGGGATAGAGGCGCTTCGTCTCGCGCGCGATTTCGACGGTCTCGCGAATCATCGGCCCGGTGACCAGTGAGACGCACAGACACAGCGCGTCCTTCAACTCTTCAATCACGCGCTTCTTGAAATTGGGAGTGATGGTGGAATCGATGATGCGCACTTGATATCCGGCGCGCAACAACGGAGTCGCCACCGCGAGAATCGCGAGCGGGGCGGTGGCTTCCTGACTGGCGAATGCCGGGAAGAAAAAGACTACTTTCTTTGAGCTTGATGCCACGCTTCTATCCCCTCACGGATCCAATCAGGACTTAAGTTTATCCCATTGATGCGCGTGATAGAATGCCGGTTACACGCGCTTGGAGCAGACGTTCTATCCCCTCGGCTTCCCTCTGCTGCTCTCCACTAACTCGGACGCGGTAATGGAAATCGCTCGCAATGAATGGAATCGGTGGGTTCCCATCTTTAACGACGCTCCGGTGAAGTTGCACATCGAAGTTTCGAACGCGGCGAGTCCAATTTCACGCACAGTAATATTACACGCTCATCGCCATTTGTTTGCCCTTGCAGGCGGCTCCGGTAACGTTTTTACCTTCGATACGCAGTCCCGCACGGGTGCGGGGTGGGTGACTCGCGGCGCCATCGAGGATGCGGCGTGGTTCCGGTATCACTTCCTGGATGCCGTGGTCTATCAAGCAATCGCGCTGCTTTGCTTCACTCCAATTCACGGAGCCTGCGTAGCGCGCAACGGCCGAGGAGTGTTGTTGTGCGGCGATTCCCAGGCCGGAAAGAGCTCGCTCGCGTATGCTTGCGCGCGCCGGGGTTGGACCTATGTCACCGATGACGCCAGCTGGCTCATCCGGCGTCGTGCGGCGGAGCGCTCAGTGGTGGGCAACGCTCACCAGATGAGACTGCGTCCGGATGCGGCGCGGATTTTTCCAGAGCTCGGGCATCGGACGCCCGTGTTGCGCGGCAACGGGAAGCAGTCGCTGGAAATTTGGACGGAGTCGCTTCCGTCGGTGCGGACGGCGGTGAGCGTCGCGGTTGAGCGGATGGTGTTCCTGCGGCGCGTGGCGGAGGGCGCGGCGGTATTGACGCCGTTTGACAAACGGGAGGCGCGGGAGTGGGGCGAGCGCGTTTTTTTTGGGTGGGATCCGGAGGTGGCGGCGGAGCAGCGGGAGAATCTCGATCAGTTGTTGCGGGCCGTGAGGGTGGAAATGCTGGAGTATTCGGACGTAGAGGGGGCGGTAGATGTGTTGGAGAAGGCCGATTGCTAATCGGCCTGCAGGTTACTAACCTGCCCCACAAGAAGGGGGCGCATTTTGCGGGCGAACTCGGATTCTGAGAAACGCATCGCGGCGGATTGGAGACGCGCCGGATCGATTCCGGGCTCGATGGATTCGAAGCGGGTGATCGCCGCGGCCAAACCATCTTCCGTCTGCGGCGTGTAGAACACGCCGCCGTCCTCCGGGACGCTTTCTAGCGCGCCTCCTCGGCTTAGCGCGATCACCGGTTTTCCGCTGGCCAGCGCTTCCACGGGTGTGATGCCGAAATCCTCCTCGCCGGGCATCACAAACGCACGGCAGCCCGCGTAGAGTTCGCGTAAGTCGGAGTCAGGTACGCGTCCGCAAAATTCGATGTTTGGTCCGGCGAGTTTCTTCAAGTGTTTGAACTCGGGCCCATCGCCAGCGATTCGCAGCTTGCGGCCGGTGCGGGAGAACTCGCGGACTGCATTGTCGATGCGCTTGTATGCCACCAGCTCGGAGACAATCAGGAAATAATCCTGGGCCGGTTTGTGGAAGAAAGTCTCTACGGCCACGGGTGGATGAATTACTTCCGATTCGCGGCGCCAGACTCTCCAAATGCGGCGGTGGACATTTTCGCTGTTGGCGGCGAATTGGTCGACGCGGGCGGCGGATGCGTAATCCCACACGCGCAGCCAAGAGGCGAGCGGAGCGATTGCTGCGCGCTTGAGACGCGATGAAGTCCACTCGTGCAGATAATCGGGGTATAAATCCCAGAGGTAGCGCATGGGCGAGTGGCAGTAGCACACGTGGCGCGCATTCGAAGATACCAGGACTCCCTTGGCCGGGCCGGATTCGCTGCTGACCACTAGGTCATAACCGCGCAGGTCGAAACTCTCGAGCGCCAGCGGCATCAGCGGGAGCAGCGAGCGGTAATGCCGGCGGAGAGGGTTGAGAAATGACGAGTGCACCTTGCGCGACCGGAGGAAAGGCGAAATACGGGCCGGGTCATAGAACAGCGTGAACACGTCGGCCTCGGGGAGGAGCCGGCAGAGCGCTTCCACCACTTTCTCCCCGCCCCGCATGTTCAGAAGCCAGTAATGGACGATGGCGGCGCGAATGAATTCAGCATAGCGGAGTGATGTGCTACCTTGTCTCTCGATAATGGGCCGGTCGGTTCAGTGGCGGATCTTTGCGAACACTTTGACGGTGGCTGGTTTCACGGCTTTGGTGAAAGTTTTTGGCGCGGCCAAGATCGTGGTGGCGGCGCGTTATTTTGGCACCTCCGGCACGCTGGACGCTTTTCTCATCGCCTTTCTGATTCCCTCATTCGTGGCTGAAGTTGCGGCTGGATCTATGGCGCCATCGCTGATTCCCACGCTGGTTGAAGTGCGCGAGCAGCGCGGCGCTGACGCAGCTCGCCAGTTGTGCGGCAGCGTGATGGCGGGCAGCGCGGTGCTCCTCACGGCACTGGCGGTGATGCTGGCCATCGGATCGTCGTGGATTCTGCCGCTGTTCGGAGCCGGTTTCGGTCCGGCCAAACGCGAAATGACGCGCTGGTTTTTTCTGATGCTGCTCCCCTGGCTGCCCGTGAGCGCGCTGATTGTCACGTGGCGCGCCGCGCTGAATTCGAGCGAGCGATTTGCGGTGGCGGCCGGAGCGTCGGTGATGACTCCGCTGGCCACTATCGTTCTGCTCTGGATAGCCGCGCCGTCGTGGCGCACTGAGGCGCTGGTGGCGGGCGTGCTTGTGGGAGTGTGTGCGGAGGCCGCGATCCTCGCCTGGGCCGTGGGCGGGCGCGGCTTCCCTCTGCTGCCGCGCTGGAGCGGGTGGACGCCGGAATTGCGCCTGGTTGGCGCGCAGTATCTGCCGATGGCCGCCGGCGCGGTGATCCTCACGGGCTCTCCGCTGGTGGATCAGGCCATGGCCGGAACGCTGGGGCCGGGCAGCGTTTCCGCGCTGACCTACGGGACCAAGCTGGCATCGGTCCTGATTGGCATCGCCGCGCTAGGACTCAGCACGGCGGTGCTTCCGCATCTGTCCCGCATGTTTGCCGGCGGGGATTCCGCCGCGGTCCGGCGCACCGTGCGTACCTGGACCGCCCTGGCGTTGGCGGCCGCTATTCCCGTCGCTTGCGTGCTGGCGTGGTGGTCGGAACCGCTGGTGCGGCTCTTGTATCAGCGGGGAGCATTCACCGCGGAGGCGACGCACGGAGTCGCAGTGATCCAGCGGTTTTCCATGGTGCAACTCGCACCGGCGGTGTTGCTGGCGCTAGGCCTGCGGCTGGCGGCGGCGATGAGGGCCAATGCGATGTTGATGCGGGTGGCCTTCGCGGGGCTGCTAGCCAATATTGTGCTGGACGTTGTGTTGATGCGGTATCTGGGGGTCTCGGGAATCGCGCTGGCGGGAGCGGGAGTCTCGGTGCTGTCACTGGCGTATCTCGCCTGGCTATTGCGGAGACACACGCCCCCGCACGCGATATGATACGTGGCATGCTTACTCGACGCGATCTGGCCCGGCGATTTGGAGTGGTGGCGGCTGGTCTCGCCATCGGCGGGGAGGCGGCCTACGCGCAGAAGCGGGCGAATCGCGTCCGGCCATCGGGCGATACGGTGCTGCTCAATGCCAATGAATTCCCGGAAGGGCCGCCGCAGGTTGCCGTGGACGCGATGAGCCGCTGCCTCGCTCGCACTAACCGCTATCACGACGAAGAGATGGACCAGCTGGGCGCACTGATCGCGCGTCAGGAAAATCTGCAGCCGGATCAGATTCTGATCGGCTGCGGTTCCAGCGAAGTGCTGCATTGCGCGGTGGACGCGTTTACATCGCCGGCTCGTCCGTTGATCACCACGCTGCCGTCCTATGAGTTGCCGGTGGATATGACCACGGCGCTCGGCAATCCGGTGATCAAGCTGCCGATGACGGCGAGCTGGGCGGCTGACGTGAAAAAGATGGCCGAGACCGCGGAAAAAGCCAAGGGCGGCCTCATCTACCTGGTGAATCCAAATAATCCGACTTCGTCCATCACCCCCAAGGCGGACATGACGTGGCTGGTGGCGAACCTGCCGGCCAATACCGTCGCGCTAATCGATGAGGCGTACATTCACTTCTCCACGGCGCCGGATCTGGCCAGCGCGACCCCGTTTGTTCGCGACAACAAGAACGTGATTGTCGCGCGCACGTTTTCGAAGATCTACGGGATGGCGGGACTGCGCGTGGGGTTTACTTGCGCCCGTGCGGACATCACGGCGAAGCTGGCGGTGTTTCGCAACAACACCATAGCGCTGACGGGCGTGGTGGCCGCCAGGGCCGCGCTGGAATCGCCGAAACTGGTGGCGGAGCGCCGACAGAAGATGGCGCGTGTGCGCGCCGATGTATGCAGCTGGCTGGATGCGCACAGGTTGAGTTTCATTCTTCCGCATGCGAACTTCATGATGATCGATGTGAAGCGCGATGTACGAGGCGTGATTTCGGCCATGCAGGAAAAAGGCGTGGCCGTGGGGCGGCCTTTTCCACCGCTGGATCAAATGCTGCGGGTGACCATCGGCAGCGAAGAGGACATGACCCGTTTCAAGACCGCGTTCGCCGCCGTGATGGGAGTCTAGGTAGCACAGGCTTCAGCCTGTGACCGCGCCCCGAATTACTGCGTCAACTTCAATCTCCACCAACAACTCCGGAGCAATCAGCCGGCTGACCTCCACCATGGTGGCGGCTGGCCGAATATCGTCGAAGAATTCCGAGTGCGCGCGGCCGATCTGCTCCCAGTTCCCGATATCGGTGACGAACATGCGCGTGCGGACCACATCGCGCAGACTGGCGCCCTGGCTCTCCAGCGCCTGCTGGATAATTTTCAAAATCGCGATGGATTGACTGTACGCGTCCGGGCCGGCCGCTGTGGTGCCCGCTACGAATACCTGGGCGCCGGCGCGTACTACACGCGAGTAGCCTACTTTAGATTCCCACTCCGAAGCCACTAGAACCCGCCGCGAGGGCGGTATCCGGGGCGCGCGCGCACGCGGTACTTCTTGCCCACGTCGGACAGGATATTCACTTCGATCTTGCGGAAGCCTTCATTGGGATTGGCCTGCGGATAGTAAGTCACGGTATAGCTGTTGCCCAGGTCTTCGCGGATGTCCTCGAAAGCTTCCACCTGCTTCTGCCAGGTCTTGGCGAAGTAGGCTTTGCCGCCCGTGCGCGTAGAGATGCGGCGGAAGATGGCGCTGGACACCGGATCCTTGTTGACGTCGCTGGTGGAGATCACATAGATGGGAATTCCCTCATCTTCGGCCACCGCGCGAACATCGTCCGGCGCCACCATGCTCGCGTTGTCGGGGCCATTGGAGAATACGATGATCACTTTGCGTCCGGGAACTTTCGCCGCGTCGCGTAATGTGAGCAGCAGACCGTTGTACAGCGCGGAATCGTCGCCGGCCACTGCTTTGCGCAGGCCGAAAATGGCGCTGTTGCGCTCGCGCGTGAGCGGCGCGTCGCGTTTCAAATTGCGGCTGAAGGTGTAGACCGCCACGGAATCGGCGCGATCCAGGCCCCGCACGAAATCCGCAATGGCGTCCGAGGCGTACACGAAGCCGCGGTACATATAATTGCTGGTATCAAACAGGACGAACACGTTGGTTCCGACGAATGCGTCCGAGCGAACGTCGATGGTTTTCGTTTCCGTTTCCGAGCCCGGCACGGCGGCCATCAGCGGGCGCGTGCTGCCATCTTCCATTACCTGAACGGGAGGCTTGTTGCCTTCGCCGAAGGTATTGATCTTCTGCAGGATGCCGTCCTCATGCACCCGGAAATCGGACGGCTTGAGGCCATTGATGTAGTGGCCTTTGCCGTCCGTGACGGTGAAACTGAGCACCACCAGCTCCACTTTGACGCGGAAGGTGGGGCGTTCCTGTGCGTATAGCCACAAGGACAGTCCAGAGGCGCCCAGCAGGCCGGCGGTGACCACGGATCTTCGAAGCAACGTCAAGTCATCCTCCCCAAGAATCCATTAAAACCCGGCAGAGGCCACAGGCTGCTTGCGGCTCTTCTGCCGAACATCGTCCCCCACCAGGCGCAGCGAACGCAACAAGGCGGGCCAGTCTTCCAGGTGCGTGGCGAAAATCCGTTCCACGGTTTGCTGGGTCCACTGCGGAACCAGGACATTCAAATCGCCGGGCGGCGCGGAAATCTGATCGGCCAGCGCGGCGTAGTAAAGCAGGTTAGACTCCCAGCTCTCGGCCAGAATGCGGCTCGAATAGCCCATCAGCGTGGGGAACGTGCGCAAGTTCAACAGCTCTGGCGAGTACGAATTCGCCAGTGTCGGCTTGGGAGTGCCGAAGGCGCGCGAAATGGCTTCATAGCTCAGCTGGCGTGGCGATTCCTGGGGCTCACGGCGAAGTTCGGTAGCCAGCGACGACTGGTCGCGCGGCTCGGCACTCACCAGATCGCCGGCTATGGCGAACATCTCGGAGGGCATCACGTTCTCCAGCGCGGCCTGCACTTGCCCTTGCTCCAGCAGCATCCCCACCTTGCGAACGCGTGCCGGCGGCGCGTGGCGATCCAGCGCTTCCAGCACCATCGCACGCCGCTGCGGATCCAGCGCGGCCTCCGCCAGCATTGTCTCGGCGTAATTCATGTGCAGCGCCACCCAGTGCAGCTGGCCCGGCGTGACGTTCCACCAGCGCGGAATCGTCGCGGTCAGCAATAGCTGTGGAACCAGGTCGCCCCAGATTAGTGCCTGCTCGCGCGAAGGGATCAGGAAATTCTGCTCGGCTTCCGCCAGCGCATAGGGCAGGCCGGACAGCGAGCCCACCAGCTTTCCCCCGGCGCTCGACGGCCAGCCGGATCCTTGCACTTCAGTGCCCTTCCAGGTCTGATATGACCCTTGCAATCCGATGAAGTCGTGGCTGCGCACGAACAGAGGGTTGGTGTGCAGAATCTGAGCGCCAGGCGGTCCGTAGTGCACATAATTCAGTCCCACCAGCGTGTCGCGCAGGAACGGAGCGAGCAGGCCGCGGATATCCTCCAGCTTCTTGGAATCCGTGGCCGAGCGGTCAATCAGCGCGCGCAGGTTGAGCTTGCGCTGCGATTCGATATGCTTCTCAGACCAGTAGCCGAATGACAGCGAGTTCTTCTCGGCGCTGCTCAAAGAAGCGCGGGGAAGCTGGATTTCGGCGATTCGCGCGGCCGCTTTGTTGACCAGCGCCATATTCGCCTTGTCGCCCTTGGCAAGGCTCTCCAGATTGTCCGACAGATCGAAAATGGTTTCGAGCGAGATGAGGCGCTGGGATTCGAAGATGCGGATCATCTCCTCGATCAACTGGGTGTGCGTCTCGGTGGAGTTGGGCAATCCCGTGCCGGCCAGCAGGTCGATCATGCGGTCCTGCGGGGAGCCGGGAGAGGACTGCGTGGCCGCCAGCAGCGTCTTGACGCCGGCGCGGCCGCCGTCAAAGACCTCGCGCTCGCTTTTCACTTTTTCGAAGCGGGACAGAACTTCATGCAAGCTGCGGTCCGCGTCGCCCGGGGGAATGGCGCCCTCGCGATAGAAGATCTGCCAGAGTCCGATGAGCGCTTGCACCGTTCCGGCCGCGTCCGCGCGCAGCGCCACGTCGTGGATCTCAGTGGTGGCGGCTGCGACATCCAGGAATTCACCGATGGTGGCATCCGAAATTTCGGGGGCTTCCGAGAATAGCGGGTATTGCGCGCTGTAACTCCGGAACTCGCGGGCCAGCCGGTCCACGGTTTCGGGCGCCAGCGGCTTCGCGCGGCGGCGCTCCACGTCGCTTAGCGCCATGAAGATCTTCAGCGGCTCATTCTCAACCGACTTGCGGCAAAGACCGAAAAGCGCCTCCAGAACATCGTCCGCATCCTTCCATGACGGAGCAGCCTTGCTGAGCTTGCCGTCATACTTGCTGCCGTGCGGATGGTCAATGAACAAGCGCCGCCAAACTTCCAGGCTCCCCGCGATATGCGGCTGGCCGTTCGGATCCAGCCGCAGGCGCGTGGTCAAAAGCATCATGTCCGTGTTGGAGCGGAACACCGGACGCGCGGGGCCGGGGCTGGTGACCTTTCCGCGAATCGCCGCATAGAAGCGCTTCATTCTTTCCGGCTCGGTGAGATAATCCTGCACGCGGCCATTGGCGGGTGAATAGGTGATCCGAGCCAGAGCGTCATAGTAAGACGCCAGCCACCCGTCATCCTTGCCTACCAGCTTCTCGAAGAACGCCGCGCCTTTTTCGGGGCCCACTCCAGCCAGTTCCGTCCAGGCGCGCTCGCTGCGCGGCCCGCCGGGTACTACGGCCTTGCCGTTGCGGACCTGGAACATGCCGCCATAGAAATCCAGCACGTGTGAAAATGCGCGAATCTTTTGAACGGGCGTGTTCGCGCGAAGCTCGTCGGCCGTGGCTGGGTCCAGCTTCGACATCCCAAGATACAAGCGGCACAGCGCGGGGTCGCCCAGAAACTGATCCAGAAACTCGCCTGTCTTCCCTTCGCGCGCGCTCAACCAGTACTCGGGACCGTACAGCACCGGAACTTCAGTGGGCTTGTAATCATAGGCGAAGGGCTGGCTGGTGCGCAGGCTCTGCTCCAGCTCCGAGAGCGGAAATCCGGAATCAATGGTAAGAAACGCGCGGTACGCGTTCACCGTTTCCAGCACCACTTCGCTGCCGCAGCCGCCCCGCATGCGATATCCCAGCACGCGCAGCAGGTCCCCCGTCTGGGTGGACTCGCAGGATTCGATGCGGATCACTTTGTCGGGTCCGGCCAGCTTTTCGAGCTCGCGAGCCTGCGAAAGATACCGCACCACCAGCTTCAGGAATTCGGTCTGTTCCAGCGCCTCATTCGAACTGGCTGCCTGGTATCCATTGGTGACGACATTCCGCGCCAGCGCGCCGACTAGATCCTCGGAATTCATCTCCGGCGTCAGCGCGGCCATGCGGGCAAACGAGCGCAGCGGGCCGGGAATCAGGATGACGTGGGCCTTCGAGGGTGGCGGGCCTGCCGCGGCCAGCGCGAGTCCTTTTCCGCCGGCCTCGGCGTATATTTCGAGGTGTTTCTGAGCGGCGGCGCGATTGCCGGAGAGCATATCCAGCACCACCAGCTGGCGCGCAGCTTCGGCGCGATCCGCGCCGCTGGATGCGGACAGCGCTTTCTCCCACGCCTCGCGCGCGGCGGGATCGTGATGGCGGTCCAGGTATTCTGCCCAGGCGCGCAGCGCTCCGGGAGCGGGTGATGCGGATTGCGCCGATCTCTGCAGCAGGTCGCGCGCGGCGGCGGCGTCCCCTCTGGCTTCCAGCTGCCAGGCTTGCAATCTGAGGTCGGGTGAATCCGCGGGCGCGGACTGCATTCCTGGGCATAGGGCGCACAAGGCGACAAGGATCGTGCCAAAGGTTCTCATTGAAGCTCCCTCACTTCCCGCTGGTTAACCAATGTAGCACTGCGGCCAGCGCAAGTGCTGAAGCCCGCTTCTGATAGAATTTGGGCGGACGGAATCTCGATGCCGAAAAAGAAAGCCGCGCGAAAACACCGGGTGAAAGCCCAGGTTCACAATATCGATCTGACGAAGGCGGGCAGCTCGATGCTGCTCGAAGTATTCTCAGAGGGCGAAAAGATCGGCACCGTCGAAATCGGGCGCGGATCGCTGCGCTGGTATGGGCGGCACAGAACTACGCCGAAGACCATCGCATGGTCGAAGCTAGCGGACTGGATGGATTCGATTTGAATGGTCGCGGGTTCTGCGAAATTCGCCCTCGCTGCCCAACTGTGTGATTATTCCTACAGGATTTCGCCGTTAAGGACCATTGCCCGGCGAAGCACTTACATAAGTGAGACACTTTTGTGAGGCAATGTGCATCGATATCTGATACACTCGCTACATGAAGGCGATCTCGCTGAGAAACCTCCCCAAGGAAGTCGAAAGAGCGATTCTTGACATCAGTCGTCGCGAAGGAATCAGCCTCAATAAGGCGACTATTCGATTGCTGGAAGCACAACTGCGCCAACCGTCCCAGAACTCCGATTTTGAGGAGTTCAGCGGAACATGGTCGAGTGCGGAGGCGGATGCGTTTGATGCGGCCTTGGCCGAGATGCGTAAGGTCGATCCCGCGGACTGGGAAGCAGCGGGATGAATATCTTGCTGGACACGTCGGGGTACTCAGCATTGCAGCGGGGACACCTGCCTGTTTTGGACGTACTGCGGCGATCCACGACAGTTGCTGTTTCAGCCATTGTTCTAGGTGAGTTGTACAGCGGATTCCGGGCCGGAAATCGCTGGGCGGAGAACACGGCGAAGTTGGCGCAATTTCTTGGCAAGCCATCGGTTCGCGTATTGACCGTAACCGAGGAAACCGCGCTGCGTTACGCGGAGGTGGATGTATATTTGCGAAAGAAAGGCCGGCCCATTCCGCGCAACGATGTCTGGATCGCGGCCGCCGCGCTCGAGCATGGGCTTCAGCTCCTCACGCTGGACGTTCACTTTCGGGCGATTCCACTCCTCTTGATTCAACCTTAAGTTCTCGGGACTCGCGTCATTTAATCGCTCCGCGGCGCTTAGTCGAGTTCTTGACGGTGCTCTTGATCACACTTTTTCCAGTCCCACGTGTGCCGTCTGGCGCCGCTTCTTCCATGGCCGCCTGGATGTAGCGCCGCACGAAGGGACGGTCCAAATCGCTCTGGCTTTTGAATTTGATGTGGCGCATGGTCTTGCCGTCGCCTTCTAGCACGCGATTCGGATCTGGCAGGGCGGCGCCGCGCGGAAATCCCAGGTTGACATGGCCGGCGTTCGTTGCGATGTAGCAGAACATGTCCTTCATTTTTCCACTGAAGCCGAACCAGATGGCAACGGTGTACGTCTGATAGATCGACTCGGAGGCGTCGGGCGCTTCTTCGAGAATGATGTCCCGCACCGCCAGCGCGAGGTCTCCGATTTGCCGGTTATAGGCTTCGAGAAACCCGAGCAATTGAGGATCGGGCGGCCGGCGCATGACCGAATATACACTGAATCGTTGGACTGGGGACTGGCAGACGTTGAAAGGTTTTGGTGGACCTGGTGAGATTCGAACTCACGACCTCTTCCATGCCATGGAAGCGCGCTCCCAACTGCGCCACAGGCCCACGCGGTGGGACTTCTCCAATATAGCAAACTTCGTTCGGCTACCATGTTGAAGTGACCCGAGACGCGGCTCTTCAGATCCTGCACGAGTTCACCAAGTCCGATAGCCTGCGGCGGCACGCGCTGGCGGTGGAGGCCTGCGTGGCGGCCTACGCACGGAAGTTTGGGGCGGACGAGGAACAGTGGTCGGTGACCGCGCTGCTGCACGATTTCGATTACGAAATGCATCCCGACGCGCCCGATCATCCGATGAAGGGCGAGCCGATTCTGGCTGAACGCGGCGTATCCGAGGAAATCCGCCGGGCGATTCTCTCGCACGCCAACTATAGCGGCGTGCCGCGCGTTTCACCGCTCGAAAAGACGCTGTTCGCCTGCGATGAGCTGGCCGGTTTTCTCACGGCGTGCTCCTACGTCAAGCCCGGCCGCAGCATTCACGAAGTGGAAGTGAAGGGCGTGCGCAAAAAGCTCAAGGACAAGGCGTTTGCACGGTCGGTGAGCCGTGACGATATCGTCAACGGCGCCTCCGAGCTGGGTTTGGATCTGGACCAGCACATCGAGTTCTGCATTGCGGCCATAAAGCCGCGCGCGCTGGAGCTGGGACTCGCCGGGACAGCTGGCGGGGACTCGTCGGAGTCGAACCGACCAACGCCCTCAACGGACGTTCAGCGGTTTTGAAGACCGTGCCTGCCACCGGGCAAGATGAACCCCCGCAGGTAGTTTAGCGCACGCTTTCCGAGCCGCGCGCGTCAGCAAGCGTACGTTACCTGAGTACGCGCGAGATAAGCAGCTATCGTTGCGCTTCCTCGCTGGCGCGGCTCGGTGAGGGGTGGATTATGCTGGAAGCAGGAGCTAAAGCGCATGTATCCTCTGAAGAAGGGCAAGACTACCAGCCAGGCCCATGTTGGGCTGCCCGAAGGGACGTTCGAGGAAGAGCATGGGCGCAAGGGGTTCTATGGGAAATCGGCGCACCTCTACCACGCGCATCCGCCCACCGGCTGGATACGCTTCGAGGGCAAGCTCCGGCCGCACTGTTTTGACCTCAATAATCTCAAGCCGTCCGACTTGGCCGACGCCGAAGGCTCACCTTCAGCCTTTCTGGGCAATCATGACGTCCGGCTGTATGTGTCGCGCCGCTCGGAGCCGATGCCGTTCTACTTCCGCAATGCCGATGGCGACGAGCTTTATTTCGTGCACCGGGGACAGGGCGTCATTGAGACCGATTTCGGGCCATTGAGATTCGAGAAGGGCGATTACATCGTGATCCCGCGCGCGGTGACGTACCGGATAATTCCCGAAACGCGCGACAACTTTTTCCTGATCATCGAATCGCAGGGCGAATTCGACCAGCCGGAAAAAGGTCTCATAGGCCAGCACGCCTTATATGACCCTGGCGTGATTGTGACGCCGGAGCCCGCGCCGTTGCTGGACGATCACAACGAATGGGAAGTGCGCATTAAAGCCTCCGGCGAAATATCCAAAGTCGTCTATCCCTGGAATCCCATGGATGTGGTGGGCTGGAAGGGCGACCTCACGGTGTGGAAGATTAACATGCGCGACATCCGGCCCATCATGAGCCACCGGGCGCATCTGCCGCCCAGCGCGCACACCACGTTCGTGACGCAGGGCGCGGTGGTCTGCAGTTTCCTGCCGCGGCCGCTCGAAGAAGACGCAGACGCGCTGCGCGTCCCGTTCTTCCACCGCAACACCGATTACGACGAGTTCCTGTTCTATCACGACGGCGATTTCTTCAGCAAGGACAATATCAAGCCAGGTATGGCCACGCTGCATCCACGCGGCATCCATCATGGGCCGCATCCCAAAGCGCTGGCCAATCAGAAAAAGAAAACTCACACAGACGAATACGCGGTAATGCTGGACGGGCTGAATCCGATCGACGTATTGCCGGCCGGCGAAAGCGTCGAGTGGAAAGAGTACTGGGCCAGTTGGATGGAGAAGAAGCCGGTCGAAACCCGATGATTGTAGACCCCGCCTCGACCGATTACCACAACGTATACAAACTGATGATTGGAGCCATCGTGCCGCGGCCCATCGCGTTTGTATCCTCTATCAGCCCCGAGGGTGTTCGCAATCTGGCGCCCTTCAGCTTCTTTACGGGAATCAGCGCCAATCCTCCGGTCATCTGTTTCTGTCCGATGGTGCGCGGGCGCGACAGCGCCGCCAAGGACACGCTGAACAACATTCGTGCCACCCAAGAGTTCGTAGTGAACATCGTTTCAGAGGAGTTCGCCCAGCAGATGAATATCTGCTCAGCGGAAGTGGCTCCGGAAGTGGATGAGTTCGAGACATCCGGGCTGACTCCGGTTCCCAGCGATCTGGTGCGCGCGCCGCGAGTGCGGGAATCGCACATTCAGATGGAGTGCCGGCTGGTGCAGATTGTAGACGTGAGCGCCAGGCCCCTGGGGGGCAGTATCGTGATTGGAGAAGTAGTTCGTTTTCACCTGGATGATGCGCTGGTAGAGGATTTCCGTATCGATCCGGACAAGTTGCATGCCATAGGACGGATGGGCGGTCCGTCCTATACCCGTACAACCGACAGATTCGACCTGATTCGGCCGAAATAAAGGGCAGGACCGCAACCCGGCATGTTAAAGTTGATCAGACGCCGCCTGGTGCCCGGATGAGCAGATTCAAACCTTCCCCCGTCCAGCCCCTTGCGCGGCCTGTCGCCACGCTGCCAGCCAATCCGCTGAAACTGGAAACACCTCTGCCGGTGCTGCCTTCCGCCGGACCTGCACCCGGGGCGGTGCGGACAGAACACAAGAATTTCCTCCAATCCATCGGTTACTTCGCGCTGGTTCTCTATGTCTTTTCATGGGCGAGTTACATCAACGAAATTTGCATAGCCTATTTCGGGATGAAGCCGTATATTTCGATGATCGCCGGTCCAGTGGCCGTCCTGGCGCTAGTAGCCGGCGGCAGCATCATGCGCGGTTTCCGGACGCGCGTGGGAGTCTATTGGACGGCGCTCCTGGTGTGGATGGTGATCGGAGCGCCTTTCAGCGTATGGAGATCCGATACTTTGAAGAATCTCCTGGATTACGGCCCCAAGGTCCATGTGATTTTCTTCCTGATGTGTGCCGCCTTGTTCACCGTGAAAGATTGCCGCGTGATGATTTACGCGAACCTCGCCGGGGGCTTTATCCTGGTGGCGCTGTGTTTCATGGTCGGCAAAATAGATGCCAGCCGTTTCGTGATTCCCAGCGGATCCTTCTTGAACCCCAATGCGCTGGCGCTTCAATTACTGGTGGCCGCGTGCCTGTTCATCATGCTGGTGATGCACCGGAACATGCTGGTGCGGATCATCGGATTGGTGGGCATTGGAACCTCGCTTCCTTTCATCCTTAAGACCGCGTCGCGAGGCAGTTTTGTAGCCATCCTGGCGGTGATCGTCGCGCTCTTTTTCACGGTGCAGAGGACCGCTCGGTTCAAGATGGTTATCGCGGTGATGGTGCTGGCCGTACCCGCGCTCATGGTGGTGCCCCCCACGGCTCTGAACCGCATCGTCAACATCGCCGTCATGTCCGAACAGCAGACTGAGGACGAGACGTACGCGCTGTCCAGCCAGCTCTCGCGGCAAGAGCTGTTGAAGGAAAGCCTGAAGTACACGCTGACTCATCCCATATTCGGTGTGGGCACCGGCGAATTTGGGGCGGCGGTCTGGGGCGATGGCGAGAAGGCCGGAATACGCACCGCCTGGGCCGGGACGCACAATTCCTTCACGCAGATCAGCGCCGAATGCGGAATCCCCGCGCTGATTTTTTACACGGCGGTGGTCTTCTTGTGCACCCGCATGAACCGGCGCTTATATAAGGCCACGCGAGGCGATCCTGCGATGGAGGACATTTCGAGCATCGCCCTGACGCTCTACCTCACCATGGTGGCATTCGCGGTGAATACTTTTTTCTTTCACACTGCGTATGGGTATTATCTTTCGACTCTGGCAGGCCTCTCTGTCGCATTGCAGTTCGCCAGCGCGGCGAGGGTAAATGCGGCCGCGCCGGTACGAAATGCGACCCAAGTCGTCTCGGCGGCGCCCTCCTTCCGGTTTCCGGCCCTCAAGGCCTGACGCCACCGGGCGTGCCTTCCTGCTAAGATGGGCGGGAAATACCTTTGAAAAGGGGCCAATGAGTAAAGAAGACAGCATAGAAGTAACCGGAACCGTCGTCGAGAAATTTCCCAGCGGGCTGTTCAGCGTGCAGCTCGATCAAGAACGCACCGTACTGGCCCATTTGGCGGGAAAGCTGCGCCGCAATCGTATCCGCGTGCTGGCCGGTGACCGGGTGACGCTCGAGCTCTCCCCGTACGATCTCACCAAGGGCCGCATCACTTACCGCCACAAGTAGCGCGCCTGCGCTCATGCTCAAGATTCTGTTTATCTTCGGCACGCGGCCGGAGGCTATCAAGCTGTGTCCATTGATCCGGTGCCTGCGCGAGTCCTCCGGCCGTTTTGAGGTCCGGGTGGCGGTAACGGCACAGCATCGCGAAATGCTGGACCAGGTGCTGGAGGCTTTCCAGGTCCGGCCGGACTACGATCTAGACCTGATGCTGCCCGGCCAGACCTTGTTCCAATCCACCTCGCGGATTCTCGCCGGGCTGGAGCCCGTGCTGGCGGCCGAACGGCCCCACATGGCGCTGGTTCAGGGGGATACCAATACCACCTTCTGCGGCGCCCTGGCGTCCTTTTACAAGCAGATCCCCGTGGGTCATGTCGAGGCCGGCCTGAGGACCGGAGACATCCGGCAGCCGTTTCCCGAGGAGATGAACCGCGTGCTGACCGCGAAACTGGCGACGCTGCACTTTGCAGCGACAGAAAACGCGGCTGAAAATCTGCGAAGGGAAGGCGTTGATCCGCTCAGGATCACCGTAACCGGGAACACCGGCATCGACGCGCTGCTGTTCATTCGCGGCGGGCTGGAGACCGGACGGCTCCCCGCCGGCGCATGGCCAGAATTGGATTCACGCCGCAAGATCATCCTGGTGACGGCGCACCGGCGCGAAAGTTTCGGTACTGGATTTGAGCGCATTTGCGAAGCGCTGGCAGAGCTATCCCGTCGCGATGACGTGCGGATCGTGTATCCCGTTCACCCGAACCCGAATGTGCGCGAGCCGGTCCGAAAACATCTGGCGGGTAATCCCAATGTCCTGCTGCTGGAACCTCAGGGGTATGTTCCCTTTGTCGACCTGATGCGGCGTGCGTACTTGTTGATTACCGATTCCGGGGGGATTCAGGAAGAGGGCCCCTCGCTGGGCAAGCCAATCCTAGTTTTGCGCGACAAAACCGAGCGCCCCGAAGCCGTCTCGGCGGGGACGGTAAAGCTGGTGGGTACCGATCCGCAAACCATCGTTCGCGAGGCCACGCGGCTGCTGGATGATGCCGCGGAATACGATCGCATGTCGCGCGTTCACAATCCTTACGGCATGGGCGACTCCAGCGGGCGCATTGCTGATGTAATCGAATCATTCTTAAGGGAATAATTCTTAAGATTGAACCTCGTTAAAGCACCTTCCGGTGGCGTTTTCCATGCATATGTGCCGGCGGCACTCTTTACTATGGACTGAAAAGAGAGGTCCATGAAAGTACGCCACATCGTTGTCCACCCCGCGCCTCCCGCCGGAGGGGAACTGCACGCGGCCGTGGCGCGGAGGCTGGTGGGCCAAACGGCCGCCTTGGAAGCGATCATCCCTTACGTCCAGATGTACCAGGCGGGGCTGTCGCCGGAGGGCCGGCCAGCGGGTGTCTTCCTGATGCTGGGCCCTACCGGTACGGGAAAGACACGGACGGTGGAAGTGCTGGCCGAAGTATTGCATGGCAGCGCCAAAAAGCTGCTAAGGGTGGACTGCGGCGAGTTCCAGATGGAGCATGAGGTGGCCAAGCTGATCGGTGCGCCGCCTGGGTACCTGGGGCATCGCGAAACGCAGCCGATGTTCACCCAGCAGAAGCTGAACGCCGCCGCCAGCGAGGGAAACGATCTGACGCTGGTGCTGCTGGATGAAATCGAGAAAGCCGCCCCCTCAATGACGAGGCTCTTGCTGGGGATCCTGGATAAGGCCGTGTTGAGGCTGGGCGATAATACCACCGTGAATTTCGAGAAGGCCCTGATCTTCATGACCAGTAATCTGGGAGCCCGCAATATCCGGCGCGAGATGCATCCCGATTTTGGATTTGAAGCCCTGGTTCCGCGGGAGGCGGCGAACCGCAAGCAAAAACTGGAGAATGTCGGATTGTCCGCGGTGAGGAAGAAGTTCACTCCGGAGTTCGTGAATCGCATAGACTCGGTGATTACCTACCAGCCCCTGGAGCCCGCCGCTCTGGCGGCAATCCTTGATCAAAATCTGCTGGACTTGCAGGCGCATCTGGACCGCAGGCTAGGTCCCCGCAGCTTTCGTCTCGAGATTTCGCTGGCGACACGCCGCCTGTTGCTGCGGCTGGGGACCAGCGACGAGTACGGCGCCCGCGAGCTGAAGCGCACCCTGCACCGGCAAATAATACAACCGCTGGCGTCCATGCTGGCGGCGGGCGAGATTCCTCCGGGACTTTGCGTGCGGGCGGAAGTGAATGCGCTGCGCACTCGGGTGGTGATGCGGGTGGAAGCCCGGGATGGCGTCTCGCCTTTGCCCGAGTGGCAGCCGTAGCGGGATTACTGTCCGCTCCACTCGTGGGTTTCCGACAGGCTGTTGCGGTCCCGGGGGAAAACTTCCAGACGGAAGCGCACGCGGTTTGAGTTGTGATGATAGACCACGCTGCCGGTCTGGAGCTGGCTGGCATCCAGGTCCACGGTCTTGCTGAATGCTCCGTCCTCAATGCTGAGAATGCCCTTCTGGGCTGTACGAATCGCAGGTGCCTGGCGATCCCACTTGATGTGGAGATTGTCGCCGGACTTGTCGGCATTGAGTACCAGCGAATAAGGATCGCCCGGCGACGTGGTGGGCCGCATCGTGGAGGCGGCCAGGAATCCCAGCAGCACGCCGAGCAACAGAAAAATGAACGACAGCGGGAACCAGATCCAGCGCGGCCGGGGCGGCTGTACATCGGGGTAGGGAACGATGGTCCGGACCTCGGGCGGTGCAGCGTCCGCATTGGACCGGCGCGGAGCTCCGGCACGGGGAACCCGCGGCTCTTCCCGCTCCGGCGCCGATCCCGGATCGTCCGGCGCCAGCTCTCTGCGCCGCAGCGGAAACTCGACCAGCGGCGCGCCGTCCTGGTAGCGGCCGTTCTCCTGGAAGTAAAAGCCGGCGGTGCTGACGCGGGTCGCATATGGCTTGATCAGCAGCACCACGGTCTCAGGCGCCGGAAGGAAGCGCGCCAGCAGATCTAGATCTTCCGGCGAGAGCCCAGCCGCATCGCGAGTCTGGCTTCGAAAAAATCCGACCGGCGTCAGTTCAGTGTGGGAGCGCAGGCGAGTCATTACTTCGGTGAAGGCCTCGGTATCGGCTTCCGAAAGCAGATATGAGGGACCGCGCTTGTACTCGATCGGTACCAGCTCGTAATCGTCCACTCGCACGCGCGGCCCTTCGGCGGATTCCAGCGAGCCCAGCAGCACCCCGCCCACTTCCGCCCCGCGCTTGGGAACGGATCCGAAACCGCGCATGCTGTCCTGCAGCAGCCGGTCCACAACTTCCAGACTGAGATGGATCGAAACGGACTTTCCCGGCACCTCCCAGACGTAAACGCCGGGTGTCGAAACGCTTCCACTTTCGCCGCGGGTCAAGATTTATCGTAGTCTGTGGGGTGAGTGCGACTCAAGTGACTGGAACTCTTTACGTAGTGGCGACGCCCATCGGCAACCTGGAGGACATCACCTTTCGGGCGGTGCGAATCTTGCGCCAGGCTGACCTGATCGCCTGCGAGGATACCCGCCAGACGCGGAAACTCCTGGAGCATTACGGGATACATAAGCCCCTGGTCAGCTATCACGACCACAATGAGCGTCCGAGAGCCGAGGAACTCATCGGCGAGTTGGAGGCCGGACGAAACGTGGCGCTGGTTTCCGATGCGGGTACGCCGCTGATCGCCGACCCGGGCTTTCGATTGGTGGCCCAGGCGCGCGCGCGCGGCATTCCGGTCTCCCCGATTCCCGGCGCGTCCGCAATTCTTACCGCGCTCAGCGCATCCGGCCTCCCCACGGACTCGTTTCTCTTCTGTGGTTTTTTGCCTCCGAAAGCGGGTCAGCGCAGAAAGGCCCTCGAGGCATCCGCGGGATCCGACGGCACGCTGGTGTTCTTTGAAACCCCGCATCGCATCGTCGAAGCGTTGGAAGACATCGCGCAGGTCCTGGGTGACCGGCCGGTAGTGATCGCGCGCGAGTTGACCAAAATCCACGAGGAATTCCTGCACGGGACCGCGACGGAGGTGCGCGCAGCGCTGGCCCAGAGGCCGGTGGTGAAAGGCGAGATCGTGCTGATGATCGGAAAGGGAGCACAGGCCGCTCAGGACGAACGGCCCCTCGAGGAGGCCGTGGCCGAATTGATCGCGCGGGGGACGCCCCGGATGGAAGCGTTGAAGGTGGTGGCGCGCCAGCGGGGGATCTCGAAACGCGAGGTCTATAAGAGTGCCGTTCCCAGGAAAGACGGGCGCGCATGAGTGCGAATGAATACCATTTCGTCACTCACTGGCGCGTCGAAGCGACACTGGAGGAGGTCTCCGCCATCCTGGGCGATCCGCTCGGGCTGGTGCGCTGGTGGCCTTCGGTCTATCTGGACGTGCGCGAGCTGGAACCGGGCGGCGCCGATGGCGTGGGCCGCGTTGTGGAGCTGCTCACCAAGGGACGTCTGCCCTATCGTTTGCGCTGGCGCTTTCGAGTTACCGAGTCGCGCCGCCCGCACGGATTCTCGCTGGAAGCCTGGGGCGATTTCGTGGGGCGTGGCGTCTGGAAATTCTCGCAAGACGGCGGCTTCACCAATATCAGCTATGACTGGAAGATCCTGGCCGAGAAACCTCTTCTGCGTCGGCTATCGTTCCTGATGAAACCCGTCTTTGAATGGAATCACCGCTGGGCCATGGCCCGCGGCGAAAAATCGCTGCGCGCCGAGTTGATTCGGTCTAGAGATCAGGCTGGACGGCGCTCGGGCGCCGGGCAGCAATCGGCCGCGCAAACATCGTGACTGGGGCCAAAATTGCCAATCGCGAGGGGTTGCGCCTTCCCCATGCGCTCATTGATCAGATCCCGAATCATGGAAATGAATTTCGGATGCACGCCGACCGTTCCCGCGCGGACCATCTTCAATCCCAGCTGATCGCACAACTCCCGGGCTTCGGTGTCCAGGTCGTACAGGACTTCCATGTGATCCGAGATGAAGCCGATGGGCGCGAGGATGACGCCGGCGCCGTAAGGCAACTCCCGTAGAGCGTCCAGAACGTCGGGCTCGAGCCACGGCTGGCCGGGAGCGCCGCTGCGGCTCTGATACACCAGCCGCCAATCCGGGCAGCCGGCGTGCTCGGCTACCAGCCGGCAGGCTTCCTCCAGCTGTCCCTCGTAGCCACAAGTTCGGGCCATGGAGAGGGGAATGCTGTGAGCGGTGAAGAAAAGCCGGCTGGCGGGCAGCTCTGCTCGAGCCGCGCGGACCCGTTCGGCCATCGGTTCGATGAATCCAGGATGGTTGTAGAAGGTCCTTAGCTTGTGAATTTCCGGGGCTCCGGGGCCCACGGCGGCCCGCGCGCGCTCGATGTCTTCCAGATACTGGCGGCATCCCGAATAGGAGCTGAATACCGACGTGACAAACGCCAGCGCGCGCCGTACGCCGGCTGCCTCCATTTCACGCAGAGTGTCGGCCAGCAGGGGATGCCAGTTGCGATTCCCCCAGTAAACCGGGACCTGTGGGCCGTATTCCGCCAGTTCCTTCTCGAGGGCGCCGATCAGAAGACGATTCTGATCGTTGATGGGACTCTTGCCGAGAAAATGATAGTAATGCTCGGCAACTCCCATCAGCCGTTCGCGCGGAATACCGCGCCCACGGGTCACGTTCTCCAGAAAGGGGAGCACATCTTCGGTGCGTTCAGGGCCGCCGAACGAAAGAATCAAGATCGCGTCGTACCGTTCCGCCACACTTAATTCTCGCAGAGCGATGGGTGGCGGCAGTCGCTACCGCCGCCAGTAGCCGCGATGGAATCGATAGGACCGCCCGTAAGGGGCCCAATACGGCCGTACCCAGACCGCACGCGCATAAGGCGGGCGTCCCCAGTAGCCGTTGGCCCAGACCCAGCTGGAACCGCGAAGATCCCAGAATCCGTCTACCCAAACGTATCCCGGACCGGGCGCATAGCCCACGGCCCCGACCACTCGCGGCGGCGGAGGCGGGCCGATCCGATAAGCGTAATAGTCGTGTCCGCATGCCGACAACGCAGCAGCCGCCAGTACAACGGGGAGAAGAGCGCGTTTAAAAGAAAGCATCTGTAAACTCCTTGCTGTCTGTTGAACGCGAGCATATGGGCCCAGGTTGCGGGCGCTCCCATGAAATCCGTCTAATGTTGAGAGTGCGACATACCCCGTACAATGAAGCTTGCAATGAAGTTACGAGCCCTTGCCGTGTTGTTGGCCGGAGTATGCGCAGTGGCGCAAGATGGACGTCCCCAATTGACCTGGCAGGGTTCGGTGGACGGCGTCACCATTCTGTACTTGCGAGGCAATCGTATCAGGGTGGAGAACAAGCGCGGCGAACCGGTGCAGTCGCAGAAAGTAAAGTTTTACAATCCGCTGCCGGACACGCGCCAAAGCGTGCGCGTAAGTCTCCTGGAAGGCCGCGGCGCCGTGCGCGTGATAGATCAGCCGCGGCTCGAAAACGACTATACGGCGGCGGTCCAGATCGAGGATCTGCAGAGTGGCCGGTCATTTTACTCGCTGGCGTTTTATTGGGATGCCGGATTTGCCACCAGCCGGCATGGGAAGTCCGGCAAGCTATCGTGGAGCGGCCGGGTGGACGATGAAGTAACTGTGACCTGCCGTGCGGACCAGTGCGTTTCCGAAGTGGTGCGGGGGGCCGCTGTGATGCGTGAGCGCGCGAAGTTCTCGCAGCCGCTTCCGCGCGCGGAAGTGCGCGTGAGTCTTGAAAACATCCAGGGCCGCGGGGAAATCCGGCTGAAGGAGCAGCCGCGGCGGGACAACAATTATGCGGCGCGAGTCCAGATTCGCGATCTGGAGCCGGGTATTGGCGACTACGCGTTTGTGCTTACCTGGACGCCCGAACCGCGCGGTGACAAGGAGCCTGTTGCCGCGCAGCGCGGGCTGCTGTGGAGCGCCCGCGTCGATGGGCGTGTGCGCGTGACAGTGCAAGGGGGATCGGCTTATTCCGAGGCTGTGCCCGGCGGATCCGTCACAGCGGAACATGCGGACTGGCTGCGGCCGCTTCCCGCTACCGACGGCCTGAATCCAGCGCTCAAGAAGCTGGCCGGCCGGGGCACGGCCGAGATCGTGGAAATGCCCTCAAGCGGGAACCACTACCGGCTGGTATTCGAACTCGGCCATGCCGGGGGCGGCCCGGATAATTACGAGATCGAGGTTGACTGGTAATTGGAGACTCACGTCAAAGCGATCGCGATCCTGAACATCTTGAGCGGCGTGCTGGGCGTGCTGTCGGTGGTGATCCTGCTGGTGGCCTGGGGGCCGGCCGTGGTGGTGTCCGACAACATGTCTCTGGGCGGCATCCTCACCTTGATCTGGATCACCGCGGAACTGCTTTTGGCGGGGCCCTCGGTGGTAATCGGCCTCGGCCTGCTGAGGTTCCGGCCGTGGGCCCGCACTGCCGGCACGGTCCTGTCGATTTTCAATTTGGTGAACCTGCCGATCGGGACCACTGCCGGAGTGTATGGTTTGTGGGTCCTGATGAGCCAGGAAACCGATCCGCTCTTCTCGCCGAGGTTCTTGGATGTGGCCCGCGGACCGCGCTGAACTATTTCACGGCCTTCGCGGGGCGGCTGGAAACGGCGAACGGAACCAGCTTCGATTTGCGGATCAGCCGGTCCCGTGTCACGAGCGGCGCGCCGTGAACGATGCTTGTCGCGGCGATGATTTCATCGGCCGGGTCGCTCGAGAAATCCAGACTGCGTAGTTCCCGGCAGACCGCTAGATCCACCGGCCAGACAAGGATCCGCGACAAGGCGCGCGCGAACTCGGCGGAATGAATGTCCAGTTCAAGGCGGCCGATCTCGCATAGCTTTGCGATCTCCCACAATACCATGCCCGAAATACACCAGGGTTCGGTGGTGAGAAGTACTTCCTCCTGAGGTTTAAGAGTTCCAGCCAGCGCATGCACCAGGATGTGTGTATCCAGGTTGAGCATGTTGGCTAGTCCGCTTTGCCGGCGTCCGCGCTCCAACTCAGGCCGGTCGACATCAAATCGCCCTTAATGCGGACCTTCCCTTTCATGCTCCCAATCAACTCGCTGCAATCTCCGCTGATGGGCATCAGGCGAGCCACGGGTTTGCCCCGCTTGGTAATGATAAGGCCGTCGGGTTCAAGCTGGTCTAGCACGGCGAGGCACTGTTCCTTAAAGGCAGAAGCATTCATAACGTCTTCACTGTACAACTAATAGGATAGCCATGTCAAGTGACTAGTCATCTGAAATGACTGGTTGTTTGCCGGGCAATCCCGCCGGGTTATCATGTACGCGCTCGCGGAATCGTCCTTTGAGGCCAGCCGCCAGGGAAACGCTATCGTCGCCAAACTTGTCCTTCATGCGGTCCATCGCGCTGAATGCCTTGCGCCAGCGATCATTAGCGGGCTCGCCGAGCAGGTTGAGCTGGCCCTCATCGCGCTCGAAATTGGCGCAATGTACGCCCAGCAAGCGGATGGCTGCATTGCGCTTGCGGTTCTGATGAAACAGCTCGCGCGCGGTGCGAAAAATCTCGGTATCGATCTGCGTAGCGTGATCCAGCGACCGGGCGCGCGTGATCGTGGTGAAGTCCGTGTAGCGCAGCTTCAGCTGGACGGTCCGCGCGAACAAGGCATGTTCGCGCAATCGGCGCCCCACCATTTCCGAGAGCCTCGCCAGCGTGGCTTCGAGCACCGAGGCGTCGGCGGTGTCCTCGGAAAACGTGTGCTCGTGGCTGATCGATTTGGGTCCGGTGTCCTCGCCTATCTCGGTGTCATACCAGCCGCCGGCGTCCAGCCCGCGAGACTTACCCGCCAGCGCGAGCCCCCATTGCCCAAAGCGCGATTCGACAAACGCCTCGTCGAGCTTAGCCAGATCGCCCACTTTGTGAATTCCGTGCGCATGCAGATTCTTCTCCGTCACTTTGCCGACGCCGGGAACCCTGCGAACATCCAATGGGGCGAGGAAACGCGCTTCTTCGCCTGGCACGATCCAGAGAACCCCGTTGGGCTTGGCCTGATCGGAAGCGATCTTGGCCACCAGCCTGGAAGCCGCGATTCCGATGGAACAGTTCAGTAGCGTTTCCCGCTTCATTGTTTCGTGCAGCCGGTGAGCGGCTCGAAGCGGAGGGCCATGCAGGCGTTCGGTTCCCGTCACGTCCAGGTACGCTTCGTCGATGGAGGCCATGTCCACCAGCGGCGAGAAGCTCTTGAGAACCTGAAAGACCTTGCCCGAGTAGTCGCGATATCGATCCGGATGGCCGTCGACGAAGATGGCCTGCGGGCAGAGCCGGTACGCGGTCCACAGCGGCATGGCCGAGTGGACTCCGAACTTCCGCGCCGCGTAGGAAGCGGCGGATACCACGCCGCGCTGATTGGGACGCCCTCCCACCACCACGGGCTTGCCTTTGAGCGCTGGGTCGAAGAGTTCCTCCACTGACACGAAGAATGCGTCCATGTCGATGTGGAAGTACGTTTTCATGGGACCCGTCGGGCCGCGAGCACACGCGGCAACCCGGCGAGATCCGATCCGACGTCGATATCTTCCCACCCGACCGCGAGCATGTTCCGCACGCCTTCGAGGGCATTGTAGCTGAGTTCCACCAGCAGCCAGCCGCCGGGCTTAAGAACGCGCACGGCGTCC
Source organism: Acidobacteriota bacterium (assembly GCA_030776455.1). GTDB lineage: Bacteria > Acidobacteriota > Terriglobia > Bryobacterales > Bryobacteraceae > JALYHQ01. Next base: position 48,666 of record JALYHQ010000164.1, read on the forward strand.
GTGGTCAGGCGCTGGTATATCTCGAGCCCGGTGGGTCCGGCGAACAAGGCGACGTGAGGCTCATAATCGCGGACTTCACGTTGCAAGCCCGGCGCATCCAGGCTGGGAACGTACGGTGGATTCGAGACCAGGACATCTACCGAATGATCGTAGATCGCGGACGTCAGATCGCCGCCGAAGAACGCGACCGCGGCGCCCAGCTTCCGGGCGTTTGCCGCGGCCACGCCCAGCGCGGCCGTCGAGATGTCCGTTGCAAACACGCGTGCGCCGGTTTCCAGCGCGAGCGAAATCGCGATGGCGCCGGATCCGGTTCCCACATCCAGAACCACATCGCCGCCGCGAATGCGCGAGAGTGCGGCTTCCACCAGGTGCTCGGTTTCAGGACGAGGGATCAGCACATCCGGCGTGAGGCGAAACTCGCGCCCGTAGAACTCCTGACGGCGCGTGATGTATTGAGTAGGTTTCCCGTCCAGGCGCTCGTCCAGATAGCGGCCGTAATGAATCCAGGCAATCTCGGAGAGTGGCTCCTCAGGATGCGCGTACAGATACTCGCGTTCCCGCTGCAGCGCGTGGGCCAGCAGGACTTCGGCTGTTAGCCGCGGTACCGGAATAGCGGCGTTTTCCAGCAGGTGGGTGCCCTGGAGCAGGGCTTCGTGAACAGTCAGCACGGGCCGGCGCGCTTAAGCGGCTTCGCCTTTATCGCCCAACTGGCCGGTCTGATAATAATTGGTGAGAGCCGTGATAATCGTGTCCAGGCGGCCTTCCATCACTTGATCCAGTTGATGCAAGGTCAGCCCGATGCGATGGTCCGTAACGCGGTTCTGCGGGAAATTGTAGGTGCGAATCTTCTCGCTGCGGTCGCCCGTGCCCACCATGCTGCGCCGCTCCGCGCCGATCTGCTCCCGCTGCTTGTCGAGTTCCAGTTCATACAGCCGCGACCGCAGCACACGCTCCGCCTTGCCCCGATTCTTGATCTGGGACTTCTCGTCCTGGCAGGAAACCACCAGTCCCGTGGGAAGGTGCGTAATCCGGACGGCGGAATAAGTAGTGTTCACGGACTGCCCGCCGGGACCCGATGAACAGAACGTGTCGATGCGTATATCCTTTGGATCGATCTTGATTTCCACGTCATCGGCTTCGGGCAGGATAGCCACCGTGATGGCTGAGGTGTGCACTCGTCCTTGCTGCTCGGTGGCGGGCACGCGCTGCACGCGATGAACGCCGCTTTCGTACTTCATCCGGCTGTACACGCGCTTCCCGCTAATCAGCGCGATCACTTCCTTGATGCCGCCCACCGCCGATTCGCTTACCGACGTCACTTCCACGCGCCAATGCAGACCTTCCGCGTAGCGGCTGTACATCCGGAACGCTTCGGCGGCGAACAGGGTGGCTTCGTCGCCTCCCGTGCCCGCCCGAATTTCCAGCACCACGTTTTTCTCATCCAGCGGATCTTTGGGAAGCAGCAGCACCGTCAGCTCTTCCTCGATGCGCGCCAGCTCGGGACTCAGCCGCTCCACCTCATCCTGCGCCATCTGGCGGAGTTCGGCGTCGGCCTCGTTCAACATCGGACGGGCCTCGTCGAGGTTGTGCTTGACGCGCTTGTAATCGCGGTACCTGGTGACGGCGTCTTCCAGATCCGACCGGTCCTTGGAGATCTTACGGTATGACTCGCCATCGCTGATCACGGCGGGATCGGCCATTTGACGAGTAAGCTCGTCGAAACGGATTTCCATCTCGTCGAGGCGTGGGATATTCAGCATGGCGTTGCCAGCGGCGGCCGCTCAGGCGATGACCAGTTCGCCGCCCTGGGCCTTTTCCAGCGCCATGGCTCGATCCAAAGCGTGGATCGCCACCTCGGCTTGTTCATCCGACGGCGGTTTGGTGGTCACACGCTGTAGCCACAGACCCGGCGTGGTAAGCGACGACATCAGACCACCGCGACGCCTGGCAGCGAATCGGATCAGCTCATAACTCACGCCGGCAATCACCGGCAGCAGCGCGATGCGGCCGATCAGCCGCGCGGCAAAACCGTCAAACGGCAGCAGCGCGTACACGATCATTGAGATGACCATTACCACCAGCAGAAAACTGGTTCCGCAGCGCGGGTGCCACGTAACGAACTTCTGCGCGTTTTCCACTGTCACCGGCTTCCCCGATTCAAAGTTGAATACCACCTTGTGCTCCGCGCCGTGGTACTCGAACACGCGACGGATGTCCTTCATCCGCGAAACCAATCCGAGGAAACCCAGGAACAGGATGATACGGAGCACGCCGTCCACCAGGTTGACCGCCAGACGGCCGTGCATGGCCGGCACCATGTTCCCGAGCTGAGTGGCCAGCAGCAGCGGGACAAACTTATAGAGAAAGATGAAAAAGAGCAGGGAACACGCCAGATTGACGCCCAGCATCCACGAAGAGATCTCGACGGGCTTGGCCCCCGCCGCGGGCGTGGGCTGTCCTTCTTCGAGGGCGATATTCGCCGAGAAGCGCAGCGCCTTCAAGCCCAGCACCATCGCCTGCCCCAGCGTACCCAAGCCGCGCAGAAGCGGCAGCTTGAAAATGGGATATTTCTCCGAAACACGAGGCAGTTCACTTTCCTGAACTACAATCTCGCCGTTCGGCTTGCGCACGGCGACACAATAACTGTGCGGGGAGCGCATCATGACGCCCTCCATCACGGCCTGTCCGCCGACCAGCGTCTCTTCGCCGCTTTCGAGCACAGGCAGCATCTGTATATGCGCGCTGAGGCGCAGAAAGTTACGTATTGACAAAGGGAAAAACTCCAATCCCATTATACCCTCATCCCCGTGGGGCGGACCTCCTGGTCCGCGCGGGGCCCCCCGGCCCCGAGTCTTCGCCGGATCTTACTGCTGCGGCCGAACCGCCACGTACACCCCGTCTTGGCTCGGATTCCCGTTCACCTTAATCACCAGCGCCTGCTTCACGTCTGTCGACAGTCCGCTAGGAATCTGAACGTTCACCTGGAGCACGCCCGCAGTCAGCCCAGGAGCGGCTCCGGCATATGTCACCTTTGCCGGCAACCCACCCACCGTCGCCGTTACCGGCAAGCGTGGCTGCGGAAGGTTCTGGACATCGGAAGCAATCTTGCCATCCACTCCGGTAGGTGTGGTCGCGCCCTCGCCGGTGGCGAACACGCTGATCACCGAATTTTGCGTTGCAAGGTTGCCCGGGGAATTGACGCTGAAGTCCTGGTTCAACACCGCACCCTGGCCCGATGCATTCAGCACGAAGATACCGGGAGAACTGTCCGCTACCCGCAGGCTGATGGGGCTTGACTGCACGCCTTGCACCTCGGCCACCAGATTAACGGTGACGCGGCCGGCGACCGCGTACGGAACAATCGCCGAAACCAGGTTGCCCGAGGCATACAGGATAGGCGCCGGGATTCCGTCAAACAGCACGCGCGTTCCGGCCGTGATGGTTCCCAGAAATCCATTCACGATGGTATTCGTCACCAGCGCGGCCGGACCCAGATTACTGCCGAACAGCGTCACGATTTCACCCGGCGCCACGGCTCCGGGGATAAAGTTGGCGGCATTGGTGATAGACAGCACCGTCGGCGCCGCCGGAGTCACGGTCAGCGTCACCGCGATGGCCACCAGAGGAAGGCCCGAATCCGCGGACGAAATCGTCACGGTTCCTTGATAAGTTCCCGCTCCCAGACTGCCGGGAGTGGCCGTGATTGAAACGGAGAGGGGCGTCGCTCCGCCGCCCGGACTGAACGTCAGCCAGTTTCCGCCCGAAGTGGTGACCGAAGCCACGTTGACGTTGAGCGGGACCGACGAAGTGACCGCGACCGTCTGCGGAGACGGAGCTGGCGCCCCCGTCATGGCGCTGAATGTCAGCGATTGCGGATTCGCGCTGGCCGTGGGCGGCGCCAGAATGTTCAGCGTCACCGGCACCGTCTGCGTGTTCGGGCTGGCCCCTTGCACGGAGATCAGCACCAGGCCGCTGTAGGAGCCCACCGCAAGTCCGCCGGTGGTCACCGCCACGGTGAGCGTAGCCGGAGTGTCGGCCAGCGAAGGCGTCACCGACAACCAATTGGGTGCGATGAAGGTGTTCGACGATATGCCGAGGTGCGCGGTTGCCCCGCTGGTCACCTGGATGGTTTGGGATGCGGGTGTCGCACTGGATCCGAGGGTGTAGTTAAACGTAAGCGCTTGCGGGCTAATGACGATGTTTGCCGATGCGATTACGTTCAGAGTCACCGGAATGGTAACCGGGCTGTTGGCCGCCTGCGCCGACGCGATCACAACGGAGCCGTTGTATGTCCCCGGCCCCAGATTTGCGAGGTTTGACGCGCTGATGTTTACCGACGTAGGCGTGGTGCCGTTGGCCGCTCCCGCTATCAGCCAGTTGCCGCCGCTGGTTGTGGACGCAGTCGTTGTGAAGTTCACCGGAACGCCGCTGGATGTGATGGTCAACGCCTGCGCGGCCGGCGCACTGGATCCGATGGTGTAGTTGAACGTGAGGGCCTGCGGGCTGGCGGTAATAATTGTCCCGCCCACCACCAGATTCACCGTAACCGTGATCGGGCTGTTCGCCGCCTGCGGCGAAGCGATGACGACGGTGCCGTTGTACGTCCCGGCCGCCAGGTTCGCGAAGTTCGAGACGCCGATGTTGAGCGCCCCGGGCGTGGTCCCGTTGGCCGCGCTCACCGTGAGCCAGTTGCCGCCGCTCGAGGTGGATGCGGTAGCCGTGAAGCTGACCGCCGCGCCGCTGGAGGTGATATTGATTGGCTGGGTAGCCGGTGAAGTGCTGGACCCGGTTTGCACGTTGAACGTCAAAGAACCGGGGGCCGCGCCCAGGCTGGGCCCGGACGGGGCGGTTGCGGTCACCGTCAGCAAAAAGGAAGCCGACGCCTTGGTTCCGCACGAATCGGTGGCCGTCACCGTGAAGTTAGAGGTCCCGGCGACAGTAGGCGTGCCGGCAATCGCGTAGCCGCCCTGGGCGGTCTGTTGCAGTGTCAAGCCGGCCGGCAGAGAACCCGCCGTAATCGCGAACGTAGTTTGCGCGAACGGATTTGACGCGCAGCCCCCTGATGTTGCGAAGACTTGTTGATAGGATTTCCCAATCACGCCGGGAGCCACCGAGGCGGTGGCAATGGCGAACGGTCCCACGCCTCCGCCACCTCCCGTGCTGGTGACGGTGAGCGAGAAAGTCTGGACCGCCGAAGCGTTCGCGCTGTCGGATACGGTGGCGCTGAAGTTGAAAATTCCAGCCGCCGTCGGTGTTCCGCCCAGTACGCCGGTGGTTGCGTTCAGCAGAATGCCCGGAGGCAGCGACCCGCTCGAGGTCCACGTATAAGGCTGCTTTCCGCCCACGGCCGACAAGGGAGCTGAATACGCTCCGTTCACCGTAGCCGAAGGGAGTGGCGAAGTGGTGGTAATGGCCAGCGCCGCGGTGCCGGAGGTGCCGGTCTGGTTCACCGTATAGGTCTGTCCGCCGATTGTGACCGTCCCGGTCCGCGGATCGGGTAGCGCGTTTGCGGCAATCGAAATCGAAACCGACCCATTGCCGATGCCGTTGGCTGTCCCGTTTACCGTGATCCACGGTGCGTTGCTCTGCGCGGTCCAGCCGCAGCCCGCCGTGGTGTTCACGCCGATGGTTGCCGCGCCGCCGCCCACCAGGGCAGTCTGCGACGAGGGGACCAGTAAATATGCGCAGGGCGCTCCCGGCGTAATTTCCAGAATGAAGGTTGCGGTGTTCTGCAACTCGCCCGTGACTCCCACCAGCGCATAGGTACCCGGCGTGTTCCCCAGCACCAAATCGCAGTGAGCCATGCCGTTGGCATCCGTGAGAGTGAGACCCGCGGGGCCCAGACAGGATGCGATGGTGGTCGGCGGAGGCGGCGTGGTGACGGTGGGGTCCGTCTGCGGTTCGGCGATGCGGACTCCGATATCGGGTATCGGGGTGCCCAGTTGCAGTCCCGCCTGCGCGATCACCTGCACTACCACGGCGCTGGGCAGGGTCGACCCCGCCCTCCCGCTGATGTGCCGGTTGTCCTGCGGTGGCGTGAGCAGAATGGCCGCGGGCGGCGGCTGCAGTCCCCCGTTGAAGGAGTGATTGGACACAATTGTCGCTATAAAATTGACGCTCCCCAGCGATGTGCTTCCGGTAATGGTGGCTTCCTGGAACGAGAATCCAGGCTGGATGCCACTGCCCAGAAAAATGCAGCTGGCCATCCCATTGGCGTCCGTCACGGTGGAGGAATGCGCCGTGATGGTTCCGATGAGCGGTGTTACGCTCCAGGTTACAGGCACGTTCGCCGCGGGATTTCCCGAGGCGTCGGTAACCTGCATCAACATAGGTTGATTCGCCAGAAACTGTTCCAGCACTAGCTGGGCATTGCCGGAAACCAGCGTTGCACCGGCGAATGCGGTTTGCGGAACGAGCGAAATCGCTCCGAGTAAAAGCGCAGCAAGAGTCCAAACGGATTTAGAGTTATGATTGTGACGCATTTTTAAAAATCGCGGGCCTTGCCCTGGATTGTACCATCTCCTGGTACCAGTCTTGAATGGTACTCCCAGGACCTTCGCTCCAGTACGATCTCTCATAACAGAGAGTGGGGCGCGCGCCGGTTTCTGCAGCGCCGGCCTGCGATTCAGCGACGCTGGACTGCTGAATTAGCGGCCGGCTGCTTCCTTCGCCACCGCCTCCGAACACAGCACATCGAAGTTCGCATTCACCACGATCTTCTTGGGCTTCTTCGGCAGCAGCACCTTGAACTCGGGCGACGTCGCGTTCCCCGCAATCGGCACCGATCCCAGGCGGAACATGGTTCCCTCAAACTCCGCGTAAATCGGAACCCGCATTTTGAACGAGTTGGAGACTTCGCTCTGCGTCAGCTTCGCGGCCAGCAGAAACTTCCCGTCCTTATCGGGCGTCATCGAGTAGTCCAGCTGGTACTTTGGCAGATCCGTTCCATACACCCACTCGCGGAAAAACCAGTCCATGTTGCCCTTGCTCTCCAGATCGAGCGCCTTTTTCATGTGCTTCTGGACAATCTGCTGAAACCCTTCCGTGGATGCATTCTTGTTCGTATAGACCGTTACGAAGTCATGCATCATGTCGATGAAGTCCTGATCCCCGGTTTTGGCATCCCACATAAGCTGCCGCAGCATGTGCAGAATGTATCCGCCCTTGGGATAGATCAGCCGCCGGTAAGCGCCGCCGGTCTTGTAAGTGATCAGCCGTATGCCCATCCACAGCGACCCGGCGTCATTGGCGTTGCGCCCGAACTCGTTCTTCTCCACGATCTGTTTGCGGCCCCGTTCCCAGTACTGCAGAAATTTGTCGGGCTTCTTCTCCATCATCTGCAGGAACAGGCTGGCTGAAAAATCCGCGAACCCTTCGCTCAGCCACTGGTCGTGATAGCTGGCCCAGCCCACCAGATGGCCCCACCACTGATGGGAGACTTCATGCGGGGTCACCTCCTGAATAAAATCCGCGAAACGAAAGGCATTGCCGCCCATCAGCGACCAGCGCTGCGTCGCGTCCAGGAAAGCGCTCACCGGCAAATAGACCAGCGTGGGCCAGGACTGTCCGAAGTTGAACTCCGGCTGCTGCGTGATGGCGATGCGGCCATACGGAAGCTCTCCGAACCAGACGTTGAAACAGCGAATGGAATTCATGGCGTCGACTATGGCGCTGTCGGCCATCGCGCTGGGCGTCATGCTGCCGATTCCCCGCCCGCGCAAATAGCCTGGGACTTCCGTGGTTGCGTAAGCCTCCACTTGATACTTTGTCTGGTCGTCAAAGCGCTGTTTGCGCTTGTAATCGCCGTAATTGAACCCCGCCACCGCCAGTGGAACATCGGAGACCCACTGGCTGGCCAGGTCGTTGTCTTCCTTCCATTCCTTCACCGGCTTTCCCACGCTGATCACCACGTACTGTTTGGGCACCTTGAAAGTAAGGTCGAACGTCGCGCGGTCCGTGAATGAGTTCAGACTCGGATACCAGCTGGAGCGCGAGCGCACGAAGAAGCTGCCGCTGCCCGCGTCCTCTACTACCTTGTTGCCTTCATACTCGATATGCAGCGTATACGTCCGGCCTTTCACGGCCGCCTCCGGCAGGATGGCGTAGAATGATCCGTCTTCCTTGCGGCTTTCCTGGATGAACGAAACATCCTTGCCCGCGTCCGACGTAACGCGCGTTACTCGCAAATTGGGCAGCAGTCCGAAGTCGACGATGCGATCGCCGTCGCGCAGCGCGTCAAAACTCACGTCGCACACGGCAGTGATCCGGCCGCCCTTGGCGATCGCGGTTTCAATCTTGTAATGCTTCAGCGCCACGATGCGGTTGTCCTCGGCGGAGCTGGCCGTTCCGTTCTTGAACTCCCGTACCAGATGCGTCAGATACAGTACGCCATCTTCTTTCCCGTCGGGATCCAGATTGAGCAGCGCCACTTCCTCCGGCGACGGCATGTGGCGCATGGGGCCGCGCGGCTGGATCAGAAATCGCAGATCGCGATGCCGCTTGCCGTGGATATACGCGCTGAACGACGCCCCCTGGCCCGGATTGTACAGTTCCGCCAGCAGATCCGCCTCTACATTGGGAATGGACTCGTAAACCAGGTAATATTCGAGCAGACTGCGCGGCGATTCTGTCCGGCGGCGCATGTGGTGCCGGAAATCCCGAAGCGCTTGTTCCAGCGCCGGCGTCGCCGTCACGCTGTGAGCTTGCCGCTTGATCTCTTGATAGGTGGCATCCGTGAACGTGAACACCACCGAATCGAAGTCCTCGCTGAAGGCTGGCGACCCGGTGACCATCTGAAGGTACCCCGCCTCAATCACCACCGCTGGATTGAGATGAAAAGATCCTTCGCCCACGAACACCGCGGTGGCGACGCGCCCCAGCACCGGCGGCGCGAACGCCAGCAAGCCGTTCTTCAACCGAAGTTCGCCCGCATCGCGCTGCAAGATGACGTTCTCAATCCGAAAAGCTTCGCCCAGCCCGGAATCGCGCAGCGCGCGATAGTTGGAATCGGAATTGGCCAGCGATGAGCGTTTCCCGCCCACTTCCACTACCGTTTCCTGCGATTGCAGCTTTAACTCGATGGCGACGTCGATCTTATTAGCGTCATTTTCGATCAGAAAGTCGCGTCGTGCCGGTTCGAAACCCGCTTGTTCGACGCTGGCCGAGTATGCTCCAGGCTCCAGATCGTCCACCGCGAATCGCCCTTGCCCATCGCTCTTTAAGGTGCGCACAACCAGACCTCCGGTGTTCCGAACGGTGATCTGGGCGCCTGCCACCACCGCCCCGCTCGGATCCCGGATAATCCCCTGCACGGTGGCGGCCGACGCCGCGAAAGTCAGGAAAAACAAGAGAGCGAAAGCACCCAGAATTCTTAGCATGTTTGTGCAATGGTTTCCGATCCTAACACACTGGTGTGGGGCAGGCC
>JALYHQ010000165.1 GCA_030776455.1 Acidobacteriota bacterium
TGCGGCTTCCTTGAACTTTGCGCTATGGATGCGTCGCGGCTTCTTTAACACTCTCGGCATGCAGTTTTCTCCATTTGGCTGCAAACCCTGTCTTACAAGAATGTCTCAATTTAGGGGGGCAGTCCAGGGAGGCCTGTCCTACGTGGGACAGGCCTCCTGGCCTGTCGCCAAGGGACGCAGCTCATCTGGTGATCGCAACACTGGCGTACAGGCTTCATTGGGGGCCTTCCGTTGGGAGACCGATATTTCTCGCCAGGGTCTGGAATCGAGGATCGTCGTGCAGAGGCAGGAACGCGGGCTCGGTTTTTAGCAGCGGCATCAGGATACTGCGGGCCGCATAGGCTTGTTCCAATGCGTCCAGCGCGCGCGTATTGCCGCCGAGGAAGGTGTACCGCTGCGCCATTGTGATTGGGTCGGCGGACGGAGGCTTCTGGCGATACCATTCCTTGAGGAGCTCCTCGGAATTGCCGGATTTTCCGCGTAACGAAGGAATAGCTTCCAGCGCTTCCTTGTACTTCTTCTGAGCGATGAGCGCGCGCAGGATGCACGCGTTCGCCTCGGGCAGCCCGGGTTCGAGCTCCTGGGCCCGCTGCGCTTGGCGGATGGCCAGGTCGAACCGGTGGGCATGGAGCAGCACCCAGCCCGCGTCCATATTGACGCGCGTCGAAAGCGGGTCCAGCGCGATGGCGCGGCGCAAGGATTCCAGTCCTTGCTCGGTATGGCCCATGGCGATCAGGTAGAACGCGTAATCGTGATGTGCGAACGAAAAACTGGGGTTGATGGCGATGGCGCGCGCAAAATGACGCTCGGCTTCAGTCCAGTTCCACGCGTACCAGAAGAATACATTGGCGAGCGCATTGTGCGCTTCGGCGTTGGCGTCATTGAGTGCGATGGCGCGCTCCGCGGCAGCTCGCGCCAGCGGAAAAGTAGCTTGCGATGGACTCCCGGAGCGCCCCATCGAAACGTAGTTTTCGGCCAGCGCGACGTTCGGCTCCGCGAATTTGGGATCCAGCCTGGCGGCTTCCTGGAAATACGGGATGCTGCGCGCGAGGTCCGCGAGGTTCTGCTTCTGCTGCAGGTAGCGGCCCTTCAGCCAGGCTTCATACGCTTCCCGATTGCGGACGTGCGGGCTCGCCGCGGGAGTGGGTCCCATGCCGAATAGCTTGCCCGCTACCGCAGCCGAGATCTGCGCGGCGGCATCCTCCTGCATTTGGAAGAGCTCGGATTCGTTTTGCTCGTAGCTGCCGGTCCAAAGTTCGGATTGATCGGCGGACTTGATCAATCGCGCGGTGATTCGGACTCGGCCGGCGCTGCGGCGAACGGAACCTTCGAGCAGATAGTCGGTGTGCAGGTCGCGGCTTCCGTTCTTCCAGCGCATCACCGAGCTGCGCCCGATGACGCCGAGGCGGTCTGGCTGGGCGGCGCCCAGGCCGCTCATCAATTCCTCCTGAAGCCCATTGATAAACGGCTCTTCGCTCGGGTCGCCGCCGAGATTGTCAAACGGAAGCGCTGCGATCATCATCTTTCCCGAACGGGCCGGCGCACGCCACGCAAAATAGCCGGCGGCCAGGAGGCAGGCCGCAACGGTGCCGAGCACGGCGAACCAAAGCCGCGCCGGCCGCGGAGGAGGCGCGACAGCGGGTTCCTCGACGCGCATGGCGACGCGCTCCACCGGCGCGATAAACCGGTAGCCTTGTTTGGGTGCGGTTTGAATGTAGCGCGGCGCCTCAGAATCGTCATTCAGCGCCGAGCGGATCTGCGTGATGCAGACATTCAAATTGCGGTCAAAATCGACGAAGGTGTCGGTGCCCCACACGGCGCGCTGTATGGTTTCGCGCATTTGCAACTGGCCCGCGTTTTCCGCGAGCAGCCGGAGTACCTGGAACTGCTGCGGGGTCAGCTTGAGCAATACGCCGCCTCGGCGAAGCTCGTTGTTGTGCAGATCGAGCTCGAAGGCTCCGAAACGCAGAAGCAGCGGGCTCGCTTCAGTTGGCGGCACGGTTTCAGTATAAGGCCGAGGTCGGGGAGGCGGCCCGGAAAGGGGCTATAAGGATGCCGGCGGGCTTTAACAAGCGTCGTGAAGCCATTGACGAGGCGGGACTTGTCCGCCAATAATAAATTAACTACCCATGTCTTGCCGAATTGCGCGGCGCGCGCCAGAGTGACAACATGACCAGCCACCGAAGAGCCTTTCTGATGACCGCCGCCGCGACGCCCGGGCTAACCAGCGCCCAGGATAATGCCGCGAGACCCGCAACGGACTCCGACACCTTCCGATCCGCAATCGCAGCGGGAGACTTGCCGGTGGTGGTTCAGTATCTGGATCGCGATCCCGCATTGCTTTATGCGCGGGACGCACATGGAGTGTCGGTTTACACACTGGCCTGCTTGCACGGCCAAACGAAAATCGCGGAGGAACTGGTGCGCCGGGGACTGTCGCTGGACATTTTCGAGGCGGCGGCCAGCGGAGACGTGAAGCGCGCCACCGAATTGGCCAAGGGCGATCCGGGTATCGCTCAGCATCGCTCGCCCGACGGACGAACGGCGCTGCACTATGCGGCCGAGGCCGGCAAGCCCGAGATGGTCATGTTTCTGAGCTCCAAAGGCGCGGATCTGAGCGCTGGTCCCGAGAGCCCGCTGCTCGCCGCGGTGGACTATCCGAAGCATGAGGTGGCCACCGAGATGGCGCGGTTCCTGTTAATGAACGCGTCCGACCCGAATGCGCATCGCAAGGACGGGAAGACGGCGCTGCAGCTGGCGGAGGCGCGCGGCTATGACGATCTGGCGCGCATGCTGATCCATCGCGGCGCTGCATCGCCAGGATATGCGTCCATCGATCGCGTGTATTTCAAGCGCCGGTTCGTGCAGGATCTCCACGGCAATGCGGTTACACGCGAGGACACTTACGGCCTGCCGCAGGACTTCATCAATCAGTTCATCACGCTGGCGCATTTCAACTTTGAGCGCGTGAAGCAGCTTCAGAAGCTGTGTCCCACGCTGGTGCAAACGCGCGCCACATGGGATGAGATGGCGATCGAGGCCGCAGCGCACATGGGTCTGGTTCCCATGGCGCAATTCCTGGCCGATCTGGGCGCGCCGGTATCCGTGTGCACGGCGACACTGCTAGGGGCCGGAGATCGCGTGAAGCAGCTGGTGCAGGATGACGCGGGGTGCCTGCGCGAGCGCGGAGCACACGACATCGCGCTGCTGGCGTACACCACGTACGGCAATGAACAAGCGGAGATCGCGGAGTTTCTGCTGAAGTCGGGCGCCGATGTAAATGCTCAAGCGTTGGGGCAGACGATATTGCACATCGCCGCGGGGCGGGGGCACGTGGGAGTGGCGGAGGTGTTATTGCGCCACGGCGCTGACGTGAATGCCGTAGCCAACGTGCGCGGCGTGGCGGTGACGCCGCTAGCGGTCGCGGTGCAGGCGAAGCACGACAAGATGACCGAATTCTTGAAGGAACGCGGCGGCCGCGCGTAACGGTTTACATGCCGAGTTTTTCGGCCACCATGCGAAAGCCGTGTTTCAGAAGGCTGGGGTGGGTCCATAAGAGCTTGGCCACCCAGCCGGCTTCGAAGTTGGTCTGCATGGCGCGGCCAAACTGCTCCGGTGTCAGCATCTTCAACAGCTCCACCTTTTCGTCCCACTGCGCGTCGCTGTATCCGGCGATGCGCTTGTTGATCTCATATCCGATCCGCAGGTTCACGCCAAACTCGGCCTCCCACTGGGTCTGGTAGCGCATCAGGAACTTCCGCGAGACGTCGCCCGCGGCCACCGCCTGGGCCGCCACTGTTCCGGCGGCCTTGCCGGCCAGAATCGCCCAGCGAATTCCTTCGCCCACCAGCTGCGACGGCTGCCCGGCCGCATCGCCAGCGCCCAGAATCCCGTCGCCGACGAAGCAATCCGGGAGGCCGTCCGATGGAATCAACCCGTAGTGATATTCAACCGGTTGCGCACCGCGCAGATCCACGCCGAACTGTGCCGCATTGGCCACCAGGCGGTCCAGATAAGCGTCGGGATGGTCGGCCGAATCCGGATGAATAATGCCGACTCCCACGCGCACGCGATGGCGTCCCCACGGAAACACCCACGCATATCCGGAAGGCGCTACCTGACTGCCCACGACGAACACGGCTTCAGCCTGATCGCAATGCGGAGCGTACATGTCATATTCCGACCCCACGCCGAACCGCTCATGCCCGGCATGCACGCCGGCCTGCTTCAACAGGGCGGCGCGATGGCCGGTGGCGTCGATCAGCACGCGCGAGCGGATGGCCTCCGAATTTTTCAGCGTGACTCCGGTGACGCAGCCGTTTTCCAGCAGCGGATCCAGCGCCGTGGTGTTCACCCGAATCCGCGCGCCCGCGTCGACCGCGCGCTCCGCCAGATGCTGGAACACGCCGCGGACATCAATGACGCACGCGCCGGGCTCGTCATAATCGAAGCGCGCGGCATTGCGCGGAGAGAGAAAACGGCAGCGCCAGATCGGATGATACAAATGCTCGGGAATTCCCAGCGCTTGCAATTCCGCGATAAAGCTGCCGCCTGAGGTTCGCGTGGGCGATCCGATTTCTTTCCCCGCCTCCAGCACCAGCACCGAGCACCCGCTGCGAGCTGCAGATTCGGCGGCGGCCAAGCCGCCCGGGCCGCCGCCGGCTACGAGTACATCCACCGAATGCGGGGTCACAGGGTTTTGTCCTTGGCGTAACAGATGGGGTCCAGCCGGCACTCGGCGCATTTCGGTTTGCGCGCGATACATAGCGCCCGCCCGTGGTGGATGATCTGGTGCGAGAACAGAATCCACTTTTCTGTAGGAAGCGCTTTCATCAAGTCCTGCTCGATCTTCCTGGGATCGGTCTGCTTCGTCAGATCCAATCGCCGGGACACGCGCTGAACATGGGTATCCACTACCACGCCGGCGGCGATTCCATAGGCGGTTCCCAGGACAACATTGGCGGTCTTCCGCGCCGCGCCGGGCACGGTAAGCAACTCGTCCATGGTGCGCGGCACCTCGCCCTGAAAAGCCTCCAGCAAGCGCTTCCCTGCCCCGATCAGCGATTTCGACTTGTTATTGAAGAACCCGGTTGACCGCACATCCTGCGCCAGCTCGGCCTGGCTGGCGTGCGCAAAGTCCGCGACCGTGGGATATTTCGCGAACAGCCCCGGCGTCACTTCATTGACCCGCTTATCAGTGCATTGCGCCGAAAGGATGGTGGCGGCCAGCAGCTCCCAAGCATTGCGGTGCAGCAGGGCGCACTCCGCGTGCGGATACATGGCATCCAAATCCTTCAGGATTTTGGCCACCCGCGCCTTGCGCTCGGCCGCCGTCTTGGGACGCGGCACCTGCTTGGGCGGCGTGGCGGCCTTGGTTTTTGTCACACTCATATTATCGTCGCCCGCCCGTTCGTCTTCGTCATCGCCGCCGCGCTGCTCGCCTTCGGGGGATGCCTGTGGGGATCGTTCCATTTTGACGACTACTCGCTGTTCACGGACCATTCGCTGCACACGCGGCCACTGCTCTATGCGACGTTCCGGTTGAATGTAGAGTTGAATGGGGAAAATCCATTCTTCTGGCACTTCCTTAATCTCGCACTGCACCTGGGCGCCGTGGTCTTGTTGCGGGTGGTGCTTGCGCGACTGATTCCCGCGCCCGCCGCCGTCGTGGCAGCGGCAATTTTCGCGCTTCACCCCTTTGCGTCGGAACCCGTCAACTATGTCTTCGCGCGCGGCACCTTGCTCTGCACGCTGCTGTGCCTCGCGTCGCTGAATGCTTGGATTCGCGGCCATCTCTGGCGCGCCGTCCTCTGGTTTGCAGCCGCTCTCCTCGCCAAGGAAGAATGCGTCGCTTTTCCGGCGCTGCTGACTATGCTGTATTTCACGACGAAGCGCGACCCGTTGCAGCGAATGCCGATCGCCGTTATGTTCGCGCTATCGCTGGCCACCGGGGTCCACACTATTTTCGTAGGCATCAAAACGCCCGGATCCGGCATCGCTACCGAATCGGGAACTACGCCCGGTGCTTATCTGCTCACACAAGGCGAAGTGATTCTTCGGTACTTTCGGCTGCTGGTAATCCCCTGGGGGTTCACGCCCGATCCCGATATTCACCTGGCCACCGGCTGGATCCCGATCGCCGCGTGGATCGTGGTGCTCGGGCTGGCGGTGATGGCGTGGAATTTTCGTCGAGCAGGATTCTGGTTTCTGGCGGGACTGGTGCTGCTGCTGCCAAGTTCCTCCATCTTCCCCGCCGCCGATCTCGCCGCGGATCGCCGGATGTATTTTCCCATGATCGCGTTCTCCGCCTGCATCGCACTGCTGCTTCCGAAACGGCCGATGGTTGTGGTTCCCATCCTCGCGATCCTGGCCCTGCTCAGCTTTCAGCGCACCCTGATCTGGCGCACCGAAGAGACTCTCTGGACCGATGCCGTGGAGCAAGCGCCGTCCAAGATACGGCCGCGGCTGCAGCTCGCCCGAGCACTTCCGACAGATCGCGGTATCGCCTTGCTCGAGCAGATCAAGCCGATGGCGCCAAACGATCCACGGATCGCCGCCGAGCAAGGCCGACTGTATTTGCGGGCCGGAAATCCTCAGCAGGCGCTCATCGAATTCGGACGCGCCCTGGCGCTGGATCCCGGCAGCGCCAGCGCGCTGAATAATCGCGCCGCGGCGCTGCTCGCCATGGGTCAAACCCAAGCCGCCGTGGAGGACTTCCAGCGTGCACTCGCCCGCGATCCCTGCCAGATGAATGCCCGCGCCAACCTGCAGCACCTCGGAATCGCGACTGCGCCTCCGCCGGCGAACTGCCCGCAATAAAAAACGCCCACCCCGGATGCATGGGGTGGGCGGCAGATCGAAAAGCCACTCGGAGGAGTAGGCTAGTTATAGCTTGCACTTTCGGGGCCCTGGGCGCAATACAGTACATTCCGTATGCCACCTTAGATGCTGATAGCACAAGGGGTTACATGCTATCATCGGGCGAAAACGTGCTGACGGAGGACACTTGCGCATAGTGGTTGGCGTTTCGGGCGCCAGCGGATCCATCTATGGATATCGCCTGCTCGAGAAGCTTCACGGAGAGTCCGGCGTGGAAACGCACCTCATTCTCAGCCGCGCCGGGGAGCGGACCGCCTTTCTCGAAATGGGCAAGACCGCGGCCGATTTTAGAGCCTTAGCCGGCTGCTGGTATCCGGTGGAAGACGTGGGCAGCCGGCTGGCCAGCGGATCGTTCCTCACGGACGGAATGGTGATCGCGCCATGTTCCATCCACACCATGTCGGCCATCGCTACCGGCATAAGCTCCAACTTGCTGGTGCGGGCGGCGGATGTCTGCTTGAAAGAGCGGAGGCGGCTGATCCTGATGGTGCGCGAATCGCCGCTGCACCTGGGGCATCTTAGAACGATGGCCGCGCTGGCGGAAATGGGAGCGATTATCGCGCCGCCGGCGCCGGGTTTTTATCACAAGCCGGAGACGGTGCAGGACATAGTGGATCATAGCGTGGAGCGCGTGCTGGATTTGCTGGGTCTGCCATCGGCGGAAGCGCGCCGCTGGGACGGCGGGCGTCCGGAGCCCGCATGAAGCGCCGGCCGAAAGTCGGATTCCAAGGCGAACTGGGAGCGTTCAGCCAGGAGGCCATCCGCCGATTGCTGGGCGACGACGCGCTGCCAGTGCCCTTCCAGCGCTTTGAGGAAGTCTTCCACGCGCTGGCGGGCCGCAAGCTGGACGCGGCCGTGATCCCGATAGAAAACACGCTGGCGGGGTCGGTGCATGAGAACTATGACCATCTGCTGCGCTTCGATCTGCGCATCGCTGGTGAAACCAACGTACGCATCGTCCACAACCTGATTGTTCCGCCCGGCGTTCGGT
>JALYHQ010000166.1 GCA_030776455.1 Acidobacteriota bacterium
GCTCACCGGTGGGCCGACCGTGTGGGGCAGGTTAGCAACCTGCGGCCGATTAGGAATCGGCCTCTGGCAGGCGAAACCGCCTGCCCCACAAGAGCGGTTCCCGGTCCTCCTTGCCGCCATCTTCCTCGCCGCGGCGGTGCTCGCGCGTGCCGAGCTGGCGGAATGGGTCCAGCACATCCCCTCACCCAGCCAGCTTCAAGCCGCCTTCTTCCGAACCACGCCCACCCCGATCCTCCGGCCCCCCAAGGAAACCCGGGCCGAACTCGCGCGCCTCATCACAGCGTCGCCAACCGCTGAACTCTACGCCTTGCGCGCTCGCGAAGACGAACAGCAACTCGACTTCTCCGCCGCCGAGTCCGACTGGAAAGAGCACCTGCGCCTGGCCACCGACAAGCCTCAAGCCCAGCTCGATCTGGCCGACTTTTATCATCGCCGTCTCCGCCCGCCTGACGAGATCACGGCACTCGAAGCCGTCGGCCAGGCGCCCTCCGAACGTCTCATACCACCCGCTCAGCAGCGCGCATGGCACGCATTCGAACGCATCCTGACCGTGGTTTCCGAACAAGCGCTCCCGGTCGACGTAGCCGAGAAAACTTATCGCGCCTGGATCGCACGCTATCCCAAGGAACCCGCCGTTTACCGAAAATCCCTGGACTATCTGGAATCGCACGGCCGGCTGGATCAGGCGGCGCAACTCATCGCGGATTACTCCAAGGCGTTCCCCGATGACGCGGTCTTCCGCGTGGAAGCCACCGCGACTCTCGCGTGGAAGCGCGGCTCGGTGGATCAGGCCGTGGGAATTTACGACCAAAGCTTCCGCCCGCTGTGGCCGCCGGAGCTGGTGAAAGGCTACTTCGATCTTCTGAAACAGACCCATGCCTTGCGGCGCTATCTGGAACTCGCCCGCGCGCAGGTCGCATCCAAACCCACCGACTTGGTTCCCGCCGCGCGCATCTTTTATTACTATCAGCAGCAGGGCAATCTGGCCGCATCACAGCGCGCGCTGCTCGAATACCGCTCGCGCAAGGACGCGCGGCACTCCGCCTGGACTCCGGACGAGCTGCGCACCATCGCCCGCCTTTTTTCCGGCATCAATAACTACGATGAGTCCGCCCGCGCATGGTACTCGCTCTACAGCCTGCCGAACGCCGCCGATCCGGATCGCGAAGAGGCGCTCGCCGAGATCGCCCGGCTGCTGCTCACCGCGCCGGAGCAGCCGGTTCAATTCGGCTCCGGCGATCTTTCGCTTTACCGCGACATCGCCACTCTCGATCCATACCCCGGTTTCCTCAACGGCATTCTCTCGCTGCTGCTCAACAGCGCCACTCCGCGCTCTTCTTATGACACGGAAAATCGTGCCTCGGCCGCATACTTCCATCGCGCGCGCGCTTCGGAGCTGATCCAGCTTTTCGATACGCGCTTCGCGAAATCCGAGAAGCGCCCCGAGCTGCACGCCTTGCTGATCCGCACCTATGCCACGTACGGCGATAACGACGGATTGCTACGCGCCGGCCGCGAATATCTCACCGCTTTCCCGAATGCGTCAGACCGTGCCGGCGTAGCCACCGCCATGGCAGACGCCTACGCGCGCACTGAAAAGACCCAGCAGGAATTCGCGGTGTATGACGAGCTGCTGAAAGAGCTGGCGCAGCGCGCCGAGGGCGTCCCCATCGGCGATCAGCCCGCCCCTGCCCGCTCGCCCGAATACGCACGCATCCTGGACCGCTACATCTCCCGCCTGGTTTCGCTTAAGCGGCTCGGCGAAGCACTCGCGCTCATCCGGCGCGAAATTGATCGCAATCCGGACGACCCCGGTTTGTATGAGCGCCTCGCGGCCTTCCTCGAGCAGAACAAGCTGGATGCCGAAATGGAAGCCGTCTATCGCAAGGCGATGGCGCATTTCCAGGACCCGTCCTGGAGCCACAAACTCGCCCGCTGGTATTTGCGCCACAAGCAGAACACGCAATTCGAGGCGCTCACGCGCGAGGTGATCAAGATTTTCTCGGGCACCCAGCTGGAAGCGTACGTGCGTGACGCCGCAGGACAGAAGCTCACGCCGGTGCTGTACCGGCAAGTGAATCTTTACGCCCACCAGCGCTTCCCCAACGATCTGGTTTTCGTAAACAATCTGCTGACCGCCTATGTACAGAAAGGCACCGCCAGCCCAACCGAGTACAACGCCCTGTTGCGCCGTTACTGGTATTACGATCCTTCTTTACGCGAGCGCTTCTTCGAACACTTATCCAGCACCAAGACGCTGGACGCCGAGCTGGCGGCCGTGCGTGGCCGAGGGAGTGCAGCCGATCTGGCCAATGCCAATCCCGCGGCTGTCCAGTTCGTCGCGGAAGCCGAGTCCTGGAGATCGCATTTCGAGGACGCCGCGCCGGCCTTCCGCGCGATCGCGGGACTCTATCCGGCCGCGAACATGAACGGCACGCGAGCCGCTTCCATTTACCGCTCGCTCGCAACTTATGATCCACCGCATGAACTCGGCAATACGCGCATCGCTGCCGGCATCGAACAGAATCTTTCGAAATATGACCCGCGCGATCATGTTGCCCTGACGCGATCCGGCGAGATTTACGCCGATCGCGAATTGTACGCGCGGTCGCGTCCCTTCTGGAACAAGATCGCCGAGACGCAACCCGGCAGTTCCGAGGGCTATCTGGAATCCGCCACGGTCTTCTGGGATTACTTCCTTTTTGACGACGCGCTCCGCCAGCTTGCCGATGGGCGGCGCAAGCTGAACGATCCCGCCTTGTATGCATACGAAGCCGGAGCTATCCACGAGAATCGCCGCGAGTATGCGCAAGCCATCGAGGAATACGCCCGCGGCGTGCTGGCGCCCACGGCCAATGATCAGGCTCGCCAGCGGCTGCTCGCTCTGGCGCGCCGCCCGCGCGACCGAACTCGCACTGATGAGCTGACCGCGCGCGAGACCGCCGGCGCTAGCCCCTCCATCGCCGCCGTGTCACTGCGGGCCGACGTGCTTTCCGCTCAGAACCGCCGTCCCGAGCTTCAGCAATTCCTGGACGGACTCGCGGCGCGCGCCGGCACTTTGGAACTCGCCGAGTGGGTAGACCGCTCAGCCGCGTCGAACGGCTTTGACAAGGTCCAGCAGCACGCTTTGGAGCGCGAAGTAGCGCTGAGTACCGATCCGGTGGAACGCATGCGCAAGCGTCTGGACCTCGCCCGGTTCCTCGAAGGCCGCGGCGATACGCAGGCAGCCGGGAGCACGCTCGAAGCGCTCATCCGCGATAATCCCGCAATCCTCGGCGTAGTTCGAGCGACGGTCGATTTCTACTGGCGCAACAAGCAGTCCAAACCCGCCATCGATCTTCTAATCGCCGCTGCCGGCCGCTCGCAGCCGGCCTATAAAACCAGTTTCACGTTCGAAGCCGCGCGCAAATCCGCCGACTCCGGGCAGTACGCGCGCGCGCGCACGCTGCTCGATGGATTGCTTCAGACCAGTCCCTACAGCGCCGAATATCTCACCGCCTACGCCGATACTTTCGCCCGTGAAGGCAAGGACCAGGATCTGCGCGATTTTTACACGGCGAAGATCAAGGATCTGCGCGCCGCTCCGCTCGATGCGGCGGATCGCACCGAGAAGACCGCCGCGCTGCGGCGCGGTCTGATCCTGGTGCTGACACGGATGAAGGATTACACCGGCGCGATGGATCAATACATCGAAGTGATCAACCGCTATCCCGAGGATGAAGCTCTCACGCGCGAAGCCGCGGTCTATGCGTTCGCGCATGGCCGCGCCCAGCAGCTCTCCGGCTACTACGCCAAAACCTCGCGCGAATCGCCGAAGGACTACCGCTGGCCCATGGTGGAAGCGCGCGTGTACACGCAGCTGGAGGACTTCCCAGCTGCTATCGATGCCTGGAAACGCGCCATCGAGGTCCGGCCCGATCGCGTGGATCTGTACACTTCCCGCGCCGGACTCGAAGAGCGTCTGCTGCGCTTCGATGAAGCCGCCGCGGATTACGCCAAACTGTACGAGCTGAATTATCACAATGGCCACTGGATGGAAAAAGTGGCGGAGGCGCGCGCGCGCCAGGGCAAGAATGACGAAGGTGTGGCTGCCCTGCGCATCGCCCTGATCGAGGGCCGCCCGCAGCGTCCCGACATCTTCTTCGATATGGCGGCGCGGCTGGAAAGCTGGAATCTTCTGAACCCCGCGCGTGAATCCGCGGAGAAGGGCGTGGCTCTAGCCGGCAGCGCCCTGCTCACCGAATACGCCTCTGGAGCGCGCCAGTACGCGCACATTATGACCCGCCTTCGCCGGCACGATGCGGCCTGGAAGCGTCTCTCCGCGCTGCCGCATTCCGATGAGCAGGCAGATGCCGCGCTGCGGGCCGCGCAAGCCGAGACAGGCGCGATGGTAGCGCAGTACTTCACTCCTGAAGAAAAGAGCGCGTTCGCCGCCTTCCTCGCCGGCGGCCAGGCTCCCACCGTGCAGCGCATGGAGTCGCTGCTGCCGGTAGTCGCCGCGGCCCGCTTGAGCGACGTCGAGTCCGATTGGCGCTACCGCATCCTGCGCTCGAAACCAGCCGATGCGCCCGATGAGCTGGTGAAACTCGCCCAGCGCCGTCTGCGTTATGCCGATCTCGGAACCAGACTCGAAGCGTTGTGGAAAGCCGCTCCTCCCGATACCGAGAATCGCGACACCCGTTTGCAGCTGGCAGTCAACGCTTACCGGCTCGCGGGCGACGCCGCGGCCGAGCTTCGCGTTCTTACGCAACTGGACGAATCCGCCGCGCTCCCCGGCGATCAGATTCCGCGCTTCGCCGAGCTGCTCAGCCAGCGCGCCGCCCAACGCCTGGTCACCGTCGCCGCTTCCGACAAACAGGAAACTGTCCGTGACGGGATCGCGAATTACGTCCTCGACCACGGCGCATTCACTCGCGCTCTGGATGTGATTGCAGCGCGCGGCCGCGGGATGCCCCCGGTGTGGACGCCCGCGTATACCGGACTCACTGGCGTATGGTTCGCGAAGCCTGCGCCGCAAGTGAGCGCCGCGTTTCGCGACGCGCTCGGTATCGCGGCCATCGGCGATCGTCTCGGAAAACCCGTGGATCGCGATCGTCACCTCGCCGGTGATATTTGGTTTTCCTACGGTACCGCGTACGGCGAATACCTCGGCATCGCGAAAGAAGGCGATCCCGACGACTATCTGCCCGCGCTGCTGGAAGCCTCGCCCGCAAGATCCGGAGCATACTTCGAGCTGGCCGAAATCTATCGCGGATCAGGGCGGCTTCCGCGCGCCCAGGAAGAGTATGAGAACGCGCTCCAACTGGACGCCACCCGCGCCGATGCGCATGAGCGCCTGGCCGGAATCCTGTGGGATCGCAACCAGCATGATGCCGCCATTGCGCAGTGGAAAGCGGCCGTGGAAGCACTCTCCACTCGTCAGGATCGCGGCCGCGTGCCGCCGGACTTCTGGCAGACTGCTCAAACCACGTTCCAGGATATCGGCAAGCACAACGCGCTGGCCGCCATGCGGCCGGAGACGGACCGCTTCCTGAAGAATTACGTCCGCCGCAACGGGACCTGGCAGGTGGATCCGCTGTTGCGCGGCGCAGTGGCCGCCGCTGGCTCGGACGCGGCCGGCATCGCATGGATTCTCGAGCTCGCCCGCGCAGCTCCAGACACTCCGTCGTTCCTGTCCGAGCTAGTGAAGCGCGACTGGATTCCCGACTCGCAGCGTTTGGCTGTTTATCGCGCTTTGATCGATGCCGCGCAGGTCAAGCTGGATGCCGCTTATGGCGACGCTCGCGCGTCTTCGGAATCCGAGCTGCGGGCCTGGCAGATCCAATGGATCGAGTACCTGATTGAGCACAAACAGATCGACCAGGCGCGCAAGATTCTGGATTCGATTCCCGAGCAGTGGCGCGCCGGGCAGCAGGGTCAAGTAGCACGGCTGGAGGTTCGCATCGCGGCGCAGTCCGGCACGCTGCCCGCTCTGCTCGGGCGCTACGCGCAGACGCCCGAAAGCGCGCCCGATGCCGGGACGCTTCGCAATGCGGCCAATGAGCTTATCCAGACCGGGAACAAGGCCGATGCGAATCGCGTGCTCGAATATGTTTACCAGCGCGAGCTCGATACGCGCGCCTTCGCCGCATCTACATTCCTCGGGCTGGCTGAGATCCGCTTGCAGCAGAACGATACGGCGGCTGCACTGGCGTTACTACGCCGCATGACGCAAGTAGCGGGCGAGCCCTTTGCGAATCTGGTGGACGCAGCCAGCCTGCTGGAGACCTACAAGCACTCCGCCGAGGCGGTTGAGTTCCTGGATATACGCGTGCGCGCGGTTCCCTGGGATGGCGAGGCGCGAATGCGGCTGGGCCGCGTGCGTATCGCCGCGGGCCTGGAGCGGGATCGCGGCGTAGAACTGCTCCGCGCCGTCGCGTTGTCCAATGATGCGGCCTACGATATCCGAGCCAACGCTGCGCGCGCCCTCGGTGAAGCCAAGGCGGCGCCGCTGGCCGGACCCAGCGCGGAGCTGATCCTGCTCGCTTCCGCAACCATCGCGCCCGTGGATGCTGAAAAGCCCTATTTTTATGACGCGCGCGTGGCCGCCGCCAAACAAGCCTCCGATGCCACCGTCCGCATGCGCCTGCTCACCGCAGCCGCCGCAATTCGCCCCGAAGCCTGGGAGCCCAAACGCGATCTGTTCCGCGCCGCGTTTGAAGCAAAGCGCTACCAGACCGCCATTGCCGCGCTCTTCCCTTTAATGATCGACCGGCCGTTCACAGCCGCTCTGCAGCAGGATGCTCCGCCCGAACCATCCACCGAAGGCGGCGGCGCCGCTTCCGATGACGAATCCGGCGGGCGCTGGTACGCGGACCAGTTTCTCTCCGGTCTCGGCCTCCAGGACTCTGAACGCGCCTCGCTCGCCCGCAGTCTCGCGCAGGCTTACCAGGCGCCGGATCGCACCCAGCCCGCGGGCGTACTCTGGCGCATGGCGCGGCAGCTGGACCCGTCCGACGCAACCGCGAAACGCCAGGTGGATGCGCTGGCGGCGCGGGCAGCGCTCGCTCGCCAGAATGCGCTGCGCCGTCCCGTGATCAAAGCCGCGCTCGAGCAGGACCACCTGGTGCAGCCGCGCTTAGGAGGCGGGCAATGAAACGTCCCATCATCATCGTCGCGTGCATGGCTCTCATGGGGGTGTTGGCCTGGACGTTCGCGCAAGTCGCGTCGCGCACGCGCCCAGAGCTGGCCTCGCTGGTGCCGCCAGGCTCGCTGTTGTACCTCGAAGCCAAGGATTTCTCAGCGCTGCTCAAGGACTGGAACGGCTCCGGCGAAAAGAAGCTCTGGCTCGGCAGCGATAGTTACCAGGTCTTCTCGCGATCGCGTTTGTTCCTGCGCCTCAATGGCGCGCAGACCGAGTTCGCCGCCGCGGCCGGGGTTGCGCCCGACATGGACCTGCTCAACCAGGTAGCCGGCTCGGAATCGGCCATCGCCTTTTACGATATCGGCGGCCTGGAGTTTCTCTACATCACGCGGCTGCCCGCGGCGCGCATCGCATCCAGCGGCCTCTGGAGCCAGCGCGGCAAGTATCAGACCCGCCAGTCAGCCGGTCTCGATTATTACGTCCACACCGACACCGCGTCGCACCGCGTGGCCGCCTTCGCCAGTTCCGGCGATTACCTGTTTGTCGCGACGCGCGAGGATGCCATCGCGGGCGCTCTGGCGCTGTTCTCCGGCAAGAGCGCTCCCAGCCTCAAGCAGGAGGCCTGGTTCGCTGATTCCGCGCGCGCGGCCGGCGCTCAACCTGGGGAACTGCGTCTGGTGATGAATTTTGAGCGGCTATTGCTTAGCCCGCATTTCCGTTCGTATTGGGTACAGCGCAACACCGGCGACTTGAAACAGTATTCGGCCGGACTCTCCGATCTGAATCGCACCGTGGCCGAATTTCGAGAGAGCCGCGTGTTCCTGCGCGCAACGCCCGCCGACCCAGCCGCCTGGAACGAAGCCGCGGTTGCGCAAGTTCTCCGGCTGGCGCCTCCTGCCGCCGGCCTGGTACGCGCCTGGGCCTCACCGGATCAGAGCCAGGTCACGGATCTTATCTGGCGTCGGATCCTCGCGCCGCACATTTCCTCGGTGGCGCCGTCGCGGTCCGCCCCGCCCCCCGCCGCGCTGGGCGATGGCGCCGTGGGCGATGAAGGCGACCTGGAAACCCGCATTGATGAGCCGCCCATCGACGTTGTCGCGGGCGGATTGCCTGAGCGGCTTCAACGCGTCCTGGCCACCAGGATAGAAGCAGCGCTGCAGATCTCCGGAACGCGCACGCTCGCCGACGGCGTCTTCTTGGGAACCGAATCCGCAGCCGCACTGCTCGCCGCATCCGACTGGGACGCCGCGGCAGTGCGCGATGCGCTGCTGCAGGCCGCGGCCGGACTTTGGAGTGTGGATGCGTCGAGCGTTCACTGGAACGAGCGCACATCAGCCGGAATCGCGTACCAGGAATTGGATGACATTGCGCCTCTTGCCCTGGCCGTGAATGGCCGTTTGCTGATTGTCGCGGATCGCCGCGAACTCCTGGAATCCATCCTCGCCGGCATCGCTAAACCTGCTCCCGCAGAAGCCGCGCGCTACGTGGCCTTCTACAATCATGCCCGCGAGCTGCCCAATTTCCTGAAGCTTACCGGCTTGATTGACAGCACGCTGGCTCGCGAAGGTCCGCCCGAGGCTCGCGAACCCGCCTTTTTCTCCGAGAATATCGGCAGCCTGGGCAAGACCCTCGGGCGCGTGGAATCGGAATCGCTGCGCGTGCATGACACCGGGAACGTTGTCTCGCAGACTCTGATCTACAAGCTGAAGCCATGACCCGGCGCGCCGCACTCGCAGCCTTTGCCGGCGCCGCCGCCTTGCGCCCCGAGTCGCTCGCGCACCAGTCCGCCGCCCAACTGCTGCAGCGTTCGTTCTCAGCGCCCGATATCTCTTATCTCCTGCTGGATTTCTCCGCCGGCGACTTTGCCGCTGCGCGCTGGCCGCGCGCGAATGAGCCGGCCGGACTCGGTTCGCTGGTGAAGCCATTCACCGCGCTCGCCTACGGCGAACAGTACGGCTTCCGCTATCCCACGCTGGTGTGCCGCGGCACGGCGGACGGCTGCTGGCTGCCGAACGGCCATGGCCGCATTTCCCTGGTAACAGCTATCGCGAATTCGTGTAACGCCTGGTTCCTGTCTATCGCCTCCGCGCTCGATGTGGAAAGCGTAGCGCGCGTTGCCCATCGCTTCGGCCTCGCCCCACCCCCGCCGGATGCCGACTCCGATTCATTCATCGGCCTGGGGACTAAATGGCAGGTGTCCCCGTCAGGGCTGCTCTCGGCCTATCGCGAGCTGGCCGCGCGCCGGTCTGATCCGCGCGTCGCTCCCCTGTTCGAGGGCATGCGTTTATCGGCCCGGATCGGAACCGCCCGCGCGGCCGGGCCGATTTGTTATGCCAAGACCGGCACCGCTCCCTGCGGCCATACGCCACGCGCGCTGGGCGATGGTTATGCCGTCGCAATTTATCCGCTGGAATCGCCGCGCCTGGCTTTGCTTGCCGGCGTTCACGGAACCACCGGCGGACATGCGGCCCGGGTCTGCGGGCGCATGCTGGACTCGCTTCGGAGCATTCCCGCATGATCCGCCTCGCCGCTCTCTGTCTGTTGTGCGCCGCCGCACCGGCGCAAACCATCCGCATTGAAGTGTTCAACCTCTTCCGCGCCGGCTCGCTCCGCATCGCCCCCGCCGGCGATCCGATCTTGCTCCACACAGGCGGCCGCGCCATCGAGCTCGAGGGTGGGCGCTCCCTGCTCATAACGGCGGGCGCGGAAGTGACCTCGCGCTCCGGCGGAGCCGCTGATTTCGAGCTTTCCGTTCCGGGCCGCATTTCCCGCCGCTTCCACGGCGTGCTGCGAACTCATCTATCCGGCCGCAAACTGGTAGCCATTCTGGAAATCGACAGCGAGCTCGCGGTTGCATCGGCGGTGGCCGCCGAGAGCCCTCCCGGCGCTTCGTTCGAAGCCCTTAAGGCGCAAGCCGTGGTGACTCGCTCATACTATGCCGCTGCGCGAGACCGCCATACCGAGTCCGATTTTTGTGACACCACCCACTGCCAGTTCCTGCGGTCGCCCCCCGATCCGGCCAGCCCCGCCGCCCGCGCCGCAGCCGAAACCCGCGGGCTGGTACTCGCCTGGCAGGGCCGTACCATCCCCGCGCTGTTTTCCGCTGCGTGCGGCGGCAGCACGCGGGACTTCGAGGAAGGCGACGCCTATCCGTACCGTTCGGTGACGTGTGCATGGTGCTCAAAGCAGGGCCACGGCGAAGTCGCGGGGCATCGGTTGGGCATGTGCCAGCGGGGGGCCGCCGGGATGGGGGCGGAGGGGGCCAGTTATCGTGACATTTTGAATCACTTCTTCCCCTCGGCTGCGATTACACATTTTCCTGTTGCCTCCTCCGCTCCCTTTGCGGCATATTAGAAACTGAGTACAAAGATGTAGGACGCATCGGACTTCGGACCCCGCGTACGCGAGAATCCCTCTTTGCGTCCTGTTGACTATATGGGCTCAGGCAATTCTCGATGGCGGACCGACTCCTATTCTTCACCGAACTTCTGGGCCTTCCGGTCTTCGACCTGAAAGGCCGCAGACTGGGCGTCATCAAGGACGCCGCCATCGTCCCACTGGTTCACCCCTACCGCGTCGACCGCTTCCTGATTGGGGGCGGCTGGGCGTGGCTGTCCATCCGGCACGATCAGGTGCGCTCCATCTCCTTCGACGGCATCTACCTGAAGGACGAGCAGCTGATCCCGTACCATTCCGACGATTACGTCCTGCGCATTGCCCGCGATTTGCTGGATCAGCAGATCATCGACGCGCATGGGCGCAAGGTGGTTCGGGTTACCGACGTCACCTTTGAATTTGAACGAGAGAATGGATCCGAAACCTTGGGCATCCTGGAGGTGGACATCGGCCTGCGCAGCATTTTCCGGCGGCTGGCGCAGGGCGTTCTGCCGCGCGGCTGGGTGCGCCGGCTGCAAGGACCCATTCCGCCCAACTCCATCCGCTGGGAATTTTGCAGCATCCTCGAAGCCGATCCGCAGCGCCGTCTCCGCCTGAACGTCAGCAATCGCCTGCTGGAGCAGATGCATCCGGCCGATCTCGCCGACATCGTCGAAGAGCTAAGCCCGGATGACCGCGAGGCTATCTTCGAAACCATCGATTCCGAAGTCGCGGCCGACGCGCTTTCCGAAGTGGATCCAGAGATCCAGGCCAGCATCCTTGAATCGCTCGAAACCGAAAAGGCCGCCGACATCGTGGAGGAAATGGCGCCGCACGAAGCCGCCGACGTTCTGGCCGAGCTGGAAGAGCAAACGTCGCTCGAGATCCTGGAAGAAATGGAGTCCGAGCCCAAAACCGAGGTCACCGAGCTTCTGGAACACGCCGAAGATTCTGCGGGCGGCATGATGAACACGGAATACGCCGCCGTTCCTGCCTCGGCCACGGTGTCCGACGCCATGGCGCTGCTCCGAGATCGCGAGGAATTGCTGGAGACGCTCAATACGCTGTTCCTGGTGGACGCCGGGGAGCGCTTGCAAGGGACCGTCCCGCTGGCCCGGCTGTTCACCGCCGCGGGCGGCACGCCGCTGGTGGATCTGGTTTCCGATAACCCCATCCAGGTGGACATTGGTGAACACGCCGACCGAATTACGGAGCTTTTCGACAAGTACAATCTGCTGGCTCTGCCCGTGGTTGACCACCAGGGCAAGCTGGCGGGCGTGATCACCGCCGATGAAATCATTTCGCTCTTGAGACACAGATGAAGGACCCAGACCCAGGTGCTGAAAAGGTTCCGCTACCAGATCGCGATCTTTCTGTCGGTGATGGGCCCCGGCCTGATCACGGCCAACGTCGATAATGACGCGGGCGGCATCGTCACCTATTCGGCCGCCGGCGCGAAGTACGGCTACCTGCCGCTGTGGACGCTGCTCCCTATCACGCTGCTGCTGATTGTCACCCAGGAGATGTGCTCGCGCATGGGCGCGGTAACGGGCAAAGGATTGTCCGACCTCATCCGCGAAGAGTTCGGTCTGCGCACCACGTTCTTCATGATGGCCGCGCTGGTGATCGCCAACTTCACCAACGTCGTGGCCGAGTTTGCCGGAATCGCCAGCTCGCTCGAACTGTTCCACATCAGCCGCTATGTCTCCGTACCCTTGTCGGCCGTCGCCGTTTGGCTATTGGTAGTGCGCGGCAGGTATCGCAGCGTGGAAAAGATATTCCTGATCGCCTGTTGTATCTACGTTACGTATATTATCTCGGGGTTCCTGGTCAAGCCCGATTGGAAAGAAGCGGCCATCTACAGCGTCAAGCCGATGCTGATCTTCGACCAGGACTACATCTTCATGCTGATCGGCATGGTGGGCACCTCCATCGCACCGTGGATGCAATTCTACCTGCAGGCCGCTATCGTCGAGAAGGGCATTACCGCCAAGGAGTACATGCAGAGCCGCTTCGAGGTGATCGTCGGCTGCATCATGACCGACGTGGTGGCGTTCTTCATCATCGTGGCGTGCGCGGGCGCGATATATTCGCACGGCGCCAAGGACATCAAGGACGGCGCCGATGCAGCCGTCGCGCTCAAGCCCTTCGGACAGTACGCGTATCTTCTCTTCGCCGCAGGCCTGTTTAACGCTTCGTTCTTCGCCGCCTGCATCCTGCCGCTCTCCACCGCTTATACCGTCTGCGAGGGTCTTGGATTCGAATCCGGAATCGACCGCCGCTTCAATGAAGCGCCTATCTTTTACTGGCTCTACACTCTGCTCATCGCCGGCGGCGCGGCGGTGGTGCTGCTGCCGCATTTCAATCTGTTCTCGTTCATCTTGTTCTCCCAGGTGATCAACGGGGTCCTGCTGCCATTCGTGCTCATCTACATGATCCTGCTCATCAATAAACGCGGCCTCATGAAGGAGTGGACCAATTCGCCGTTTTATAACGCCATCGCCTGGGCCTCGGTTGTGATCATGATCGGATTGACGCTGACGCTGGTGGCCATTTCGGTGAAGCAGGTCAGCGGGGCCGGTTAGGACGTTTTCAGACTTCTTTCCTCGGCTATAGAAAACGCAAAAACGAACCCAACTTGTCTTATGAATTGATTACAAGAGACTTTTGTGGTCTGGGTGTGAGATGACTTCTCCTTTCTTAGCCTCGGGAGTTGGAAACTGACGGATGCGGTTTCGTGGGATGAACCGGAGCATGGGAGAGATCTTTCGAAACAGAGCGGTCGAGTAGACGTGCGCGGACGTGACAGGTCCCTGGACGCAGCTCTCGTTTCTGCTCTTGAGGGTTGTACGATGCTTGACCGCTTCCTTTGGTCGCGGCTCTGTTTTTTGTCCGGCTTCGGAACGCTTGTCAGGCGAGTCGAAGCCGGACAACTTATTTAGGAGGCCCCCATGCACACCGTATTAGAAAGCCCGATGGCTGGCCACTCCGCAAGATCGGAGCCGAACACATGTCGCTGACCGTCACCCAGGGTTGCTCGAGTGCTTCCGGGTAAGTGCGGTAACAGGGGGTCCGACAAGCGAGAGCCCCTGCTCTTTCGATTCCAGAGTAACGCGAGGGTGGGGCAAAATTGCCGACTGGCTGAGTGTAAAGCGTAGCAGGCAGAGGAGAAATAAATATTTTTGAATGGCGACCGGGCTAAAGCCGCAGGTAAAACCGCCGCTTCAGGAAAATTATAACTCTTTCTTAGCGCGCCGGCGGTTTTAGATTAGCTCGCGGAGTTCATCGAGGACTTCGTTACCGTCGAACAGTTCGCCGGCTTCGGTCTGAGCCGCACCGCGTTTGAGCTTCGCTTTCAGCTGCTTAAAGGTCTCCTGGCGCTGCAGAAGCCGGAGAGCCTCTCTCACCACTTCGCTGGTGGTCTGGTAGCGGCCAGACTTAACCCGGCTCTGAAGGGAACGCGTCTAGTTCGGGCGTAATTGAAATATTGACGGTGGTTCGGCTGACCATACTTGAGGATTATTGCATTTGGCACATTGTGTTAAGACAGCTTTAGAGCAACTTGGGGAGGGGCGATTTGGAAAATCGCCCCGCAGGTTGCTAACCTGCCCCACAAGTTCCCACGTGCAGGGCGACGATTCCGGCCAGCATTCGTTCGAGCTCGACGCGGTGGAAGCCGGCCGCGCGCATTTCCGACGCTAGCTCTTCGGCGCCGGGGAACTTGCGGACGGATTCGGGCAGGTACGTGTAGGCTTCGGGCGACCCGGAAATCCAGCCGCCGACGCGAGGCAGGATGTGTCCCGAGTAGAAACCATAACCGGCGGCGATCAGGCGGTTAGGGGGCTGTGAGAATTCGAGAATGGCGGCCATGCCGTCCGGGCGCAGGACGCGCAACAGCTCCCGCAGGCCGTCGCGGTAATTGGCCAGGTTGCGAAAACCGAACGCGATAGTCACCAGATCGAGCGAGCTGTCCGCGAGCGGGAGATGCAGGGCGTCGGATTCGAACACCAGGGATGCGCGATTCTTGGCATTTACCTTGCGGCGCGCCTCGAGCAGCATCGGGTGGGAGAAATCGCTCCCGAGCACCGGCTTTCCCCGGCGCGCTTCCAGAGCCAGCATCAAGTCGCCGGTGCCGCAGCATAGATCGAGCACACGCGCACCGGGGCGGTTCAGAACATTCGCTACTCGCTTGACGGTTCGGGCGCGCCACCAACGGTCAATGTTGAGGGACAGCAGATGGTTCAACAGGTCATAGCGCGGGGCGATGCGTCCGAACATACCGCAGACCCAGGCGGCGGCCTGCTCCTCGGTCCGCACCCCTTCGGGCGTGGTTCCTCGCGTTACCAATGCAGGGTTTCCTCGATGGCCGCCAGCACGTGCGCCGGGTCTACGTCCGCCGTGATGCGAACCTGCCCGATCCGCTCCGGCAGCACGAAGGAGGTCTTCCCGCGCGTTGTTTTCTTGTCGTGCCGTAAGCGAGCCGCAAGCTTCTCTGCCGCCACGCCGTCGAGCGATGGCAGCGGGCCGTAAGCTGACACGCACTCGACGATGGCCGCCTCATCCGCGCGCGACAGTATCCCTTCGAGCACCGCCAGCCGGGCAGCCGCGCGCAGACCCCATGCCACTGCCTCGCCGTGCAGGAACCCCGCATAGTCCGTCTCCGCCTCAAGGGCGTGCCCGAAAGTATGGCCTAAATTCAAGATCATTCGCCGGCCTGACTCGCGCTCGTCGCCCGACACCACCTCGGATTTGATGCGGACCGAGTCCGTAATCATGCGGTCCACTACGTCCG
The DNA here is from genome assembly GCA_030776455.1 of Acidobacteriota bacterium. Classification (GTDB taxonomy): domain Bacteria; phylum Acidobacteriota; class Terriglobia; order Bryobacterales; family Bryobacteraceae; genus JALYHQ01. The sequence goes on from JALYHQ010000166.1 coordinate 15,291, forward strand.
GCTGGTGCGCCAGCACCGCATCCGGCCGGGTTCGCATCAAGTGGAACAATTCCGCGTCCGCGATAATCCCGTGCTTTACCACCTCGAACAACCCTGCACGATATTCGCGCTCAGGCAGCGTGTCGAGTACCGCCGGATCAATCACCACGCGCAATGGTTGATGGAAACTCCCGATCAGGTTCTTGCCCGCACGCAGATTCACGCCGGTTTTTCCACCGATAGCCGCGTCGACCTGAGCGAGCAGTGTGGTGGGCACCTGAATCACCGGAATGCCGCGCATGAAGACCGCCGCGAGAAATCCGCCGACATCCGTGACAATGCCTCCGCCGAACGCTACCACCACGCTGGCGCGATCCCCGCCGGCTGCCACCATCCGTTCGGCCAGCTGCTCGAGTTCAGACAACCGCTTGTGGGTTTCTCCCGGCGGCTGGAACAGTGTTTCCGCATCGCCGAGCGAGCGCATCAACGCCGCTCCGTGGAGTCTCCAGACGTCTTCCGTGGTCACTACGAAGACCTTGCCGCGGCGTTCCGGAAGAAACTCGGCGAGCCTCGCAAGCGATCCGCGCTCCACCACGATGGGACACGTTTGCTGAGCGGTCTCCACCACGAAGGACGGCATACATTCGTTGTACCATGGGGTCGTTTGCTTCGATCTTTCTGGATCGGCGCCGCGTTCATCCTGGCCGCGGCGCCCACGCTAAAGGAAGCCAGCCCGGCCACGGCTTTGTGGGCCGCGCCGTCCATCCTGGTGGCCGCGCTGCTGATCGCGTGGGCGGCCGAATCCTCACAATTCTTCATCGCGCAGGGATTCGCGCTCGCCATACTCGCCTGGATGCAAACCATGCCCGAATTCGCGGTGGAAGCCGTGCTGGCATGGCGCCAACAGATCCCGTTCCTCTTCGCGAACCTCACCGGCGCGCTGCGTCTGCTTACCGGCCTCGGCTGGCCCGCTATCTATTTCGCCGCCGCTTTCGTGCACCGCCGCCGGACGCACACCCCGCTGCGCCGCATCCTGATGGAACCCGAGCACAGCGTCGGCGTCATCGGCCTGCTGCCGCCCCTGATCTACGTCGCGTTCATCGTGTGGAAAGGATCGCTGGAGCTTTACGATGCCGCCGTCCTCATCGCCATCTATGCCGCGTATCTGGCGCTGCTCAGCCGCCTGCCGCCGCAGGAAGAAGAGGGCATCGAGGACCTGGAGCGCATCCCCCGCTTCATCGTGCTCTCGCCCCGCCCTCGCCGCATCGCGCTGATCGCGCTCTGCTTCATCGCCGGCGGAACGTTGATCTTCTTCACCGCCGAGCCGTTCCTCGGAAGCTTGTTCGCGATTTCGGTGGTGATCGGCGTTCCCAGCTTCATCTTTATCCAGTGGGTGGCTCCGTTCATCTCTGAGTTCCCCGAGCTCGCGTCCACGTTTTATTGGGCCCGCACCGTGCACCGCGCACCCATGGCCCTCATGAACATGGTCTCCAGCAACATCAATCAGTGGACCCTGCTGGTGGCCATGCTCCCCATCGTGTTCTCCTGGGGACGCGGCGCGGTTTCCGGAATTCCGCTGGACCACCAGCAGGAAATCGAAGTGCTCATGACCATCGGCCAGCAACTGGTGGGCATGCTGTTCCTGGTGAATATGGAACTGGTCTGGTGGGAAGCCGCCGCGCTTTTTGGCCTGTGGGGCATCCAGTTCGCCTCCACTGAACGCATGCATGAGGGCATCGCGATTCTGTACTTCGTGTGGGCGGCAGTCGAGGTGGTGCGGATCCTGATGGGAAAGCGCAGGCCGCGGGCTTTTGTCGAATTTGCGCGCATGTGGCGCACGCACGTGCGGGGGAGCGGATAGAAGATTCCGAGCTGCGATCACAGGGAAGACTTCGCTTGTCGTGGGGCAGGATAGTATCCTGCGGCCGATTAGTAATCGGCCTTCCGCCTCTGGCAGGCGAAACCGCCTGCCCCACAGGCTGAGGCAATTGAGTGTCTCAAGAGCGGTCGCTTGAGGAGGGTTCGCGCGACGTGCGCTAAAATATGGGTTTACCGTCACCATAACCTTCATGAAACAAAAGATTCGTTCCACCACCATCCTGTGCGTCCGCAGGAACGGCAAGGTGGTAATGGCCGGCGATGGCCAGGTTACCCTGGGCCAGGAGGTCCTCAAGGCCTCCGCGCGCAAGCTCCGGCGCCTTTACAGCGACAAGATTCTGGCCGGATTCGCGGGTTCCACAGCAGACGCTTTCGCGCTTTTCGCCCGCTTCGAGTCCAAGCTGGAGCAGTATAACGGCAACCTGCCGCGCAGCGTGGTGGAACTGGCCAAGGAGTGGCGCACGGACCGCGTCTTGCGGCATCTGGAAGCTCTTCTTCTGGTGGCCGACACCGCGAATACGTTTCTGGTTTCCGGAAACGGGGATGTCATCGAGCCCGATAACGACATCGCCTCCATTGGTTCGGGTGGACCCTTTGCCAAGGCGGCGGCCACGGCGCTCATCGAAAACACCCAGCTGGGCGCGCGCGAAATCGTCGAGAAAGCCATGCATATCGCCGGCAAGATCTGCATCTATACGAATGAATCCGTCACCTTCGAGGAGCTGGGATAAATGGTGATCTACCTTCCCGGCCATTCCGTCGACGAAGCTCCTCTGCTGGATGAGCTTACGCCGCGCCAGATCTGCGCCGAACTCGACAAGTACGTGGTGGGCCAGGCCGACGCCAAGCGTGCCGTGGCCATCGCTCTCCGCAATCGCATCCGCCGCCAGAAGCTCGAACCGGAAATGGCCGAGGAGGTGATGCCCAAGAACATCCTCATGATCGGCCCTACCGGCGTCGGAAAAACCGAAATCGCGCGCCGCCTCGCGCGTCTGGCGAATTCGCCTTTCCTGAAAGTGGAAGCCAGCAAGTTCACTGAAGTCGGTTACGTCGGCCGCGACGTGGAAGCCATGATTCGCGATCTGGTGGATATCGCCATCGACATGGTGCGCGAGGAGCGGCTGGATGAAGTTTCCGATCGCGCCGAGCGCAATGCAGAGGAGCGCCTGCTCGATCTGCTGATGCCGCCCCCGCAGGAAGCCTCTGAGAGCGTGGACCGCACTCGCGAAAAGCTGCGCGAGAGACTCCGCGCGGGCAAGCTGGATGACCGCATGGTGGAACTCGACGTCAAGGAGCGGAGTCCCACATTCGAAATCTCCACCAATGCCGGCATGGAGGAGATGGACATCAATTTGAAGGACGTGCTCCCCGGCCTCTTCGGCCAGCGCACGCGCAAACGCAAGATGCGCGTGAATGAGGCCATCGAGTATCTGGTGCAGGAAGAAGAGCACAAGCTGATCGACATGGATCAAGTCACGCGTCTCGCCCTGGAGCGCGTGGAGCGCAACGGCATCATCTTCCTCGACGAGATCGACAAAATCGCCGGCCGCGAGGGCGGCCACGGTCCGGACGTTTCCCGCGAAGGCGTGCAGCGCGATATTCTGCCAATCGTGGAAGGAACTACGGTGAATACACGGCACGGCTTCGTGCGCACGGATCACATTTTGTTCATGGCGGCGGGCGCGTTCCACGTTTCCAAGCCCAGTGACCTGATTCCCGAGCTGCAGGGCCGCTTCCCCATCCGCGTGGAGCTGAAATCGCTCAGCGAAGCCGATTTCATCCGTATCCTGAAGGAGCCGAAGAACGCGCTGATCAAGCAGTACATCGCGCTACTGGATACCGAGGGCATCAAGCTGGTGTTCACCGACGATTCGCTCGAGGAGATTGCCCGCTTCGCCGCGCGCGTGAACGAATCCACTGAAAACATCGGGGCAAGGCGTCTGCACACCATCCTCGAAAAGCTGCTGGAGGAAATCTCCTTCGCAGGCCCGGATCTCAAAAAGAAAAACGTCAAGATCGACGCCGTCTACGTTCGCAAACAGCTGGCCGAAATCGTGAAGGACCAGGATTTGAGCAGGTACATCCTCTAATGCCCCGGCTTGCACCCGCGGCTGGCTTTCTTGTTTTCACCCTCCTCATCTCCAGTTGCGGATACATCGGCGAGCCCCTCTACCCCGCCCTGAATATCCCCACTCGCGTGACAGACCTTGCCGCCATCGAACGCGGCAATCACATCGACGTCAGCTTCACCATCCCCCCCCTGACCACGGAGGGTCTGGCGTTGAAGCAGATCCGCGAAATCGAGCTGCGCGCCGGTCCCAACACGGGCGATTTCGAAGTCAATCGCTGGGCCGAATCGGCCAAGAAAATAGATGTCCCCACCCCCATGCAGCCTGGTCCCGTGCAAGCTGCATTCCCAGTGGAGAGCTTCGCCGGAAAAGAAATCATCGTCGCCGCACGCGTGGTGAATTCCAAGGGACGCGTTTCGGCATGGTCGAATATCGTAATTGTCAGCGTCGGAACGCCCCTCGCCACGCCCTCGGATTTCGCCGCGAAGGCGTCACCCGAAGGTGTGCGCCTCACTTGGAACGCCCCCGGGCAAGCGGCTTTTCGGATCTACCGGGTCGCTCCCGGTGAAACACATTCCGCGCTGCTCGGTAGTCCCACCGAACCCCAATACCTGGACGCCGCAACTGAATACGGCAAGACATACACATACTACGTCCAGAGCGTTCACGACAAAGCGGAGAGCGACGGCGCCGGACCGGTAACCATCACGCCGAAGGACGAATTTCCGCCCGCGGCGCCTGCCGGCCTCGCCGCGGCCGCCGGCGCCGACACCATCGAGCTCTCGTGGGAGCGCAATACCGAATCGGACTTCAAGGAATACCGCGTCTATCGGTCACTCGAAGGCGGTCCGTTCGAACGCATCGCCGCCGCGCTCGAAGCGCCCGGCTATTCAGACCGCAAGCTCCCCGCCGGCAAGCATTATCGCTACCGCGTCACAGCTGTCGACCAGAGCGGCAACGAAAGCGATCCCTCGCCCATTGTGGAGGCCATCGCACCTTGAAGATCATCCGCTACACGCTGCACTCCGAGACACCTCCGACCGCCAATGACTCACATCCGGGCGTCGCGCATGGCGACCTTTCCGAACTTCCCCCAGGGGCGCGCCTGCTGCCTCCGTGCGCGCCGTCGAAGATTGTTTGCGTGGGCCGCAACTATCCGGAGCACGCACGCGAGCTCGGCAATGAAGTCCCCGCCGAGCCGCTCATCTTCTTGAAGCCGCCTTCTTCGTTGATTGCCTGCGGCGATCGAATCCTTTACCCCGAGATTTCCCAGCGCGTCGATTTCGAGGGGGAGCTCGGGGTCGTCATCGGCAGGCGCGCCAGCCGCATCCATCGCAGGAATGCGAATGATTTCATCCTGGGCTACACCTGCGTCAATGACGTCACCGCTCGCGATATCCAGAAGCGCGATGTTCAGTTCACCCGAGGCAAAGGCTTCGATACTTTCTGCGCCGTGGGGCCCTGCATAGTGCCGCGCGAGGAAGTTGATTACGACGCCCTGCAGGTTCGCACCTATGTCGATGGGCAGTTGAAACAGGAAGGCTCCGTCCGCGAAATGCTCTTCGGCGTGGACGTGATCATCGAATTCGTCAGCGCCGTGATGACGCTGGAACCGGGCGATCTCATTGCTACCGGGACGCCGCCCGGCGTCGGCCCGCTGCAGCCAGGCGTCACCGTCCGAGTGGAAATTGCGGGCATCGGCGTCCTTGAAAACACCGTTGTCCTCCGCTGATGACCGACAACTGGAAGGTGGTCCTGCTCCTCGCGCTGGCTCCGCCCCTGTTGGGGTTCGGCGTCTGGCTACTCTTTCGGCTGCGCCGCGACCCGAACGAACGGGAGCGCCGGCGCCGCGATTACATCAATCTTCGCGGGCGCCTGGGCGATGGGCTCATTACCGAAGCCGACCATGACATGCTCTATTACTCGTATTCGATCCGCGGCGTTGTCTATATGGCGTCTCAGGATATCGCGCCGTTGATAGATCGGATTGGCATTCCGCCGGAGCGGCTGATTGGGCCGGTTACGTTGAAGTATGACGTGAATAATCCGGCGAACTCGATTGTAATTTGCGAGAACTGGTCGGGGCTGCGGGGGAGCTGATCGCGGAGTTGAAGAAGCC
>JALYHQ010000167.1 GCA_030776455.1 Acidobacteriota bacterium
ATACCAGGATGCGGCCATTCGGAACGTCGCGGCGAAGCGCGTACAGGTCGATGAAATCTGGTCTTTCTGCTACGCGAAGCAGAAGAACGTCACGCTGGAAATGGCCGAAAAGCGGGTAGCGGGCGACGTGTGGACGTTCACTGCGATTGACGCCGATACCAAGCTGGTACTTAGCTGGCTTGTGGGACGGAGGGACGCCGGGTGCGCCGCTCAGTTTCTTCAGGATGTTGCTGGCAGACTCAAGAACCGGGTCCAGTTGACCACGGACGGCCATAAGATGTACTTGACGGCTGTTCCCGATGCGTTCGGGTCTGATATTGACTTCGCGCAATTGGTGAAGGTTTACGGCAATGATCCTATCGAGGGAAACAAGCGGTACAGCCCGGCGCAATGTCTTGGCACCCAACGTCTCGAAGTCATCGGCAAGCCGGATCAGGCGCACATCTCCACTAGCTATGTGGAGCGCCAGAACCTTAACATGCGGATGAATATGCGCCGCTTCACTCGGCTTACTAACGCTTTCAGCAAGAAGATTGATAACCACGTCGCGATGATCGCGCTGTTTCACATGCATTACAACTTTGCGAGGATTCACCAGACCTTGCGGGTTACTCCAGCGATGGAAGCGGGGATCAGTTCTCATGTTTGGTCGATTCAGGAGATTGTGGCTCTTCTTCCCGGCAGGGACCTTGCCCAAGCTGCTTAGAGCTGGCGAGTTCAAACATTGGATTCATTCCGGGTATATAGTGTAAGTACATTGGAGTATTCCAGGGTTCGCCGTCCACATCTCTGTACTTAAGACAGAACGGAATATAGATCGTAGGCACGCTAAGTTGGTTAGCGACACGCGGAGTCTCGTCAAGCACTTGGTTAAAAAACTCTACCAAGTGCCCTTTGAATTCAAGATTCACGACTTCCTCTCCGTATTTGTCGCTGTAGTAAAGCAACGTGTATGGGAGCAGATCGGACTCACCAACTGCTATTCTCTCGGTCGGAAACATGCTGTGCAGCGCCACGGAGCCAAGCTTTTCAATGGAGCCAATCTGCGTGCGGTCGATATACACTCCGTATGCATCTCTGCCGGAACAAGTGGCTACAAGCTCAGTCCGCCGATCATAATCGACTGGAGGCTGATTACGGCTTCGTTCATAGTCTACCTCAACAAACTTCAAGGTCACATGGGGACGGCCAAGTTTAGCCCTTAGCTCCGACACTCTAGAACGCTCTATCTCTAGATCTGCTAGCGTTTGTTTGTGCGCGTTCTTCTCCTTTAGGAGCGCCGCGTCGTGAGTCTCCTGTTTGTTCTTGAGAACTTCCGCGTGTCTCTTTATCGCTTGATTCAAGGCGATCCTACGCTCAGACTTGCGTCTTTCCGAAAGCTTATATGAACCCTCAAGGGTAAGAGCGAGCAGGAGACCCAAGCCAATTATCCACCAAGTTTCTGCTGACCAATGGGGGAGAATGTCGCCAAGGTGAAGTTTACTAAGGCTCAGTTCGTCCCGCCATAAGGCGAAGAAAGACACTAAGGTGGTAATGCCCAGCACTATAACCACGAAGCGCCTCCACAAGATGAGTCGCCAGTGGGCAAACCGGCTACGCAACGGGAAACCCCAAAGTCGCCATAATAGGAATAACAAGAAAACGCCGCCAATGACTGCCAGAGAAATTGCCCATATGGAATTAGTGTCCGCCATGGCGCTATTCTCCCACGGAACCGCTTTCGCATGGGCCACGGGCCGTCAATATCGCCCGCCGAATCCGTTGAAAGTGTAGGCGAGCTTACGCTCTGAAATGGACCCACTACCAAACGATCTGGTAGCGGGTATAATTCCCGTATGCCGGAATCCATTCTTCCCCGCCGGGAACTGCTGCGAACCGCTGCCGTGGGCGCGCTTGCCATCGGCGCCGGCTCCTATTCGCGCATTCTGGGAGCCAATGACAAGATCAATCTGGGAGTCATCGGCTGCGGCAACCGCGGCTCCGGTGTGATGGACACGTTCCAGAAAAGCGGCTCCGTCAACGTTCGCGCGGTCTGCGACGTCTATGGCGCGCGCGTCGACCAGGCCCTTACCCGGGCACCGGAAGCCAAGGGCTTCAGTGACCACCGCAAGCTGCTCGAGATGAAAGACCTGGACGCGGTTCTCATCGCCACGCCGGATCATTGGCATGCGCTCACCGCGATCGACGCCTTGAACGCGGGCAAGGACGTGTATTGCGAAAAGCCGCTCACGTTGAAAATTGAAGAAGGACCACCCATTATCAAAGCGGCGCGCATCAACAACCGCATCTGCCAGGTGGGCATGCAGCAGCGCTCCGGACCGCACTACCTGCAAGCCAAGCGAGATTACATCCAATCCGGAAAACTCGGCAAGATCACGCTCGCGCGGACGTGGTGGCACGGCAATAGCTGGCATCTGCGTAAAGCCCCGGCAGCCTTGCGCGAACAGCCCTCTAATCTCGATTGGGCGCGCTTCTTGGGGCCCGTGAAGTGGCGCGATTATGACCCCCAGCAGTACTTCAATTTTCGGGGATATCTCGACTTCGGCGGCGGCCAGGTAACCGACCTGTTCACGCACTGGATCGACGTGGTTCACATGTTCATGGAACAGGACAACCCGGTTGCGGCTTCGGCATCTGGCGGCGTCTACGCGTACAAGGACGGCCGCACCGCGCCCGATACCATCAACGTGCTGCTGGAATATCCCGGCGAATGGACCGCCACCTTCGAAGCCACCCTGGTCCCCGGCATCAAAGGTGAAGCCGTCGAGATATGCGGCACCGAAGGACGCCTTTGGATTGACCGCTCGCGCTTCGAATTCACGCCCGTGAGCAAGAACGAGCAACCGGTGGTGGTGAAAGCCGACGGCGACCAGACTATCCACCACGTCGCGAATTTCCTGGATTGTATGCGCACCCGCAAGCTTCCCAACGGCGACGTATACATCGGCCACCGCAGCGCCCAGGCCTCGCACCTGGGCAACATCGCGTACCTGCAAAAGCGCCGGATCGATTTCGACCCCGTCCGCGAAGAAATCCTCCCCTTCTAATTGTGGGGCGGGTTAGCAACCTGCGGGCCGATTAGCAATCGGCCCTGTACGGACTTCCCGCCATCTTCAACCCGCGCATCTCCTTCGCCTCGACGCACTACACTGGTTCCATGCGCGCAGCCATCGCACTCCTCGCGCTGTCACCCGGAATCGCAACGGCCGCCGACGCGGTCACGGATACCACGGTGTGTCAAATTGCATCGCATCCTCTCGACTACGCCGGCAAGATGGTGCGCATTCGCGGACGGATTGTGATCGCATTCGAGCAGTTCGAGCTCAGCGCAGCAGGATGCAAACCTGCGATTCCCGACATGATCTGGCTGGAGTACGGCCGGGGCCCGAAGCGCCAACCCACAATATGGTGCTGCGGCGATCTGGCATCGCACGATCCAATAGCGGTTATCCAAGACGGAAACTTCACGAAGTTCGACCGATATCTGACGGCCAAAACGGGACGCAGGAACAGCTACGAAGTCACGGCTACACTCACAGGCCGTCTGGACACGGCGGCGAGTGCGGACAGTTCGCAGCGTTGTGCGGGTGGGTTCGGGCATGTGGGAAGAGCCTGTTCGCGCGTGGTGATCCAGTCAGTGGCGGACGTGGTCGCCAGGTACGTACGCGATCCGTCCAAATGAGCCCGAACTAGAAAGCTGCGACCAGGCGAGGCCACCGGCCATGCTGGGCCGGCTAGCCAGCGGCTAGAAAGCCAGTTCACGCGCCCGCTCAAACACGCTGAGTAACATCGCCTCCGTTAGCTTCCCCGTCGACGTGTTTTGCTGGCTGGGATGATAGGAAGCCATCAGCACCGGCTGCCCCGTTCCCGTCCGGTATTCGACATTGTGCCCGAACGCAAAATCGGATACTCGCGCGATCCGGCCCTGGTGCTTGAGAATGGACAGATAGTTGTCAAACGCGAGCTTGCCCAGCGCCACCACCACTCTTACGCGATCAAGCAACTCCAGCTCGCGCTCCAGATACGGCCGACAGGCGCGGACCTCTTCCGGCGCCGGCTTGTTATCGGGCGGCGCGCACCGGACCGCCGCCGTGATGTAAGCACCCTTCAACGCCAAACCGTCGCCGGCACGAACGCTCTCGGCCTGCGATGCGAACCCCGTCGCATGCAGCACCTTGTACAGCAAATCGCCCGACCGGTCACCCGTAAACATTCGCCCGGTGCGATTCGCGCCATGCGCCCCGGGAGCCAGTCCCAGAATCAGCACCGGGGCGTCAGGATCGCCAAACGGCGGAACCGGCTTGCCCCAGTATTCCCAATCGCGATAGGCGCGCCGCTTGACTTGGGCCATGTGCGAGCAGTGCGCGATCAATCGAGGGCACAGTGAACACCCGATGATCTCTTGCTCCAGAATTTTGAGAAGCGCCGGCACCGCTGCTCTATTTTCGCAGGACCAATCCCCTTACTTCGACAACTGAACGCGCATATTGGCCAGGGAATCATTCATGCTGAGCCGCTGGGAGCTCTCGCTGCCATTGCACACCAGCTCGCGAAACACCTCCACCAGCTCCGGATCGCGCCAGCCGCGGCGCACCTCTTCTTCCATCACCCGGAACGCTTCATCACGCGAGAGAGCGGGCTTGTAGCAGCGCTCCGTGGTGAGCGCGTCATAAATGTCGGTCACCTGCAGAATCCGCGCTAGCAGTGGAATCTGATCGCCCGCCAGCCTGTCGGGATAGCCCGTCCCATCCCATTTCTCGTGATGATTGCGGATGATCGGCAATACCGGACCCAGGCTCTTCATGGGCCGGCAGATTTCTTCTCCCCGCAGCGTATGAGTGCGCATGACGTCCCATTCTTCCGCGGTCAGCGAGCCTTTCTTGAAAAGAATCGCGTCTGGAATGCCCACTTTGCCGATATCGTGCAGATATCCTCCGCGATGCAAAGCCTTCAGGTCCGGCGCGGACAAGCCCAGTGCTCTCCCCAGCGTGACTGAGAAATCCGCGAGCCGTTCGCAATGCATCCCCGTGAAAACATCTCGATGCTCCACCGCCTGCGCCAGGGCGAACAGGATGGTCTCCGCCTCATCCAGCGAATCGGTGAGCGCTTTGGTCCGAAGCAGCGCCCGTATTCGAGCCCGCACCACGGCCGGATGCATCGGCTTGGTGAGAAACTCGTCGGCCCCCGCCGAAATAGCGGCTATTTCATTCTCAATACCCTGCACACTGGTGATCATCAGCACTGGAATCAACTGCGTTTCGCGATTAGACTTGGCCCACTGGCAGAATTGCGGCCCGCTGACTTCGGGCAGCATCAGATCCACGATAATCAGGTCCACCCGCTCCGTCTCCAGCACGCTGCGGGCTTCTGAAGCCTTGCGGCACTCCAGGATCCGGTATTGAGACGTCTTCAGAATCCCCTTGAGCAGCCGCCGGTTGATGTCTTCAGCGTCGATGATCAGGATGCTGAACGGCCCTTCCGCCCAGAATCCCGTATCGTCGCGGGCGATCTTCTCTTGCTGGCGCATCTGCGCGAAAGCTGCCGCGCCCGGCAACTGGTTTGGCTTCGTCGGTGTGGTTTTGATGGCAGCCATGGCGGGAGAACGCCTGTCTGCTTGTACTTATCGTCTGGAAGTACCAAAAAATGTAGCAGGTGGGGGAAGATCGGACGGAGCCTGACTGGCTAACACCTAGCTCATTCGGGTGGCGCAACCTCGATGACGTCCGCCACTACCGTGCGCGTGGCTTCCTCCAGCCGGTCTTTAGGTTCCGTCCACAACCGCACGAAAGCCCGCACCGCCGCCGCTACCGATGCCGGATATTCGGTCATCACCAGGTCGGAAGCAGCCGGCGATTCTCCCGCCAGCGAGGATTGAATTGCCCGCTTCCCGGCCTTCGGTAATACCTCGAAATAAGCCAGGATGGCATCCTCAATCACCCTCCACGGCGCCCGTCCTTCATGCGCAGCCGTTGCATCCAGCAAACGCTTTACGTCGGGGCGGATGGTAACCCCCAGACGTGGCAAATCCCGTATGCGTCCGCTGGCCGCCCCCTTGCCAGGCTTGATCATTGCCGCAAAGCTTACCACGTTCGACTCCGCAAGTTCGAGTAGTCCGTTGTGTACTGTACAACACTACCACAATGGGCTTGACGGTGAAGTACGGACAAAGTTATACTCGATTTTCATAGGTCGAAAATCGCCGCTCGCTTTTGGCGCATTTTCGATGCTTTTTAGGTCATAAGGAGATAGATAAATGGACCCCGCAAAAATGTTGGAAGCGCTCCTCGAACAACGCCGGTTGATCGATGCCACCATCGCCAGCGTGGGAAAGCTGGCGGCTACCCGCAAGCACCGCGGCCGGCCCTCGCGCGCCATCATTGAGGCCCGCGATATCGTGGAAAAGCAGCTCGCTGCCGGCAAACGCCGGCGCGCCGTTTCCGTGGGCTGATTCGCTCTTGCCGCACCCTCCCGCCCGGGATCGGAGTAACATAGGAAGAAATGCGAATCCTGCCTTTGCTTCTCCTGTCCGCGTGCGGCCTGTCTGCAGCCGATACTCTCTCCCAGCATGACCGCGATTTCGCGATGAGCCACATGCACGCAACGCGCAAGCTGTTCCTTGACGCGGTGGCCGGGTTGACCCCTGAACAATGGAACTTCAAGCCTGCTCCGGACCGCTGGTCAGTGGCCGAGTGCGCCGAACACATCGCCGTCAGCGAGGACTTTATCGCCGGCATCGCAAAACAATTGCTGAAGACGCCCGCCACGCCTGAGAAACACAGCCTCGTGGAGGGCAAGGATGAACTGCTGGTAAAGATGGTTCCCGAGCGCGTCCAAAAATTCAAGGCGCCCGAGCCCATCCAGCCCACCCACCGCTTCGCCAATCCTTCTGAAGCCGTGGAACACTTCAAGCAAAGCCGGGAACGCAATATCGCCTATATTGAAACCACACAGGACGATCTGCGGGATCATTTCATGCCTCACCCCGCGCCTGCCATTGGTTTGCTTGACGGCTATCAGTGGTTCCTTTTGATGTCGGCCCACACCGAACGCCACACCGCTCAAATCAACGAAGTGAAGTCCGATCCGAAGTTCCCGAAGTAGTTCGGGATTCATGAAGATTCTCGCGAAGGCCCCGTGCCGCGTCGATTTAGCGGGTGGAACGCTCGATATCTGGCCGCTGTATCTGTTTCACGCCGACTCCGTAACCGTGAACTTCGCCGTGGACCGGTACACCTCCTGCACCCTCGAAACGCAGCCGGGCACCGCCATCACCGTGCGGTCCCTGGATCTCGGGATTGAGGAAAGCTTCGCGTCTTTCCAGGATCTGTGTGGCGCAAAGCGACCCAAGCTGCCTTTGGCGGCGCAGGTGCTGCGATATTTTGCTTCCCCCCGCGGCTTACTTGTCGAGACCGGCTCGCAAGCTCCGGCGGGTGCCGGAATTTCCGGCTCCTCCGCGCTCATCATCGCCATGGCCAGCGCTCTGAACCGGCTGGTGCGGCGCGGTTTTTCGCTCGAGAAACTGCGCGAGGTGGCGCAAAACATCGAGGCGCAAATCATTCGCGTGCCCACCGGCGCCCAGGATTATTATCCAGCCATGTACGGCGGCGTCAGCGCCATCGAACTGGGCGTCGCGGGACTCCGCCGCACCGCCCTGCCGGTCGATCTCGAGGATTTCAACCAGCGTATTGTGCTGGCTTACACCGGCGTCCCGCGCAATTCCGGTATCAACAACTGGGAAGTCACCAAGGCCTACATCGATGGCGACCGCCGCGTGCAGCGCAATTTCGAACGTATAGCCGCCATCGCCAATGAAATGCGGCGCGCGCTCGAGCGCGGTGACTGGCCTGAAACCGGACGCTTGCTGCGCGAGGAGTGGTCCCACCGCCGGAAGAACGTTCCTGGAATTACCACCAGCCTGATTGACCACCTGGTGACCGTCACCCGCCGCCAGGGCGTTAGCGGGGCGAAAGTTTGCGGAGCCGGCGGAGGCGGGTGCGTGTTTTTCCTGGTGGAGCGCGGAGCCAAGGAACGGGTAACTCGGTCTATTGAGAAAGCCGGCGCTACCGTGCTGCCTGTGCGCGTCGCTCCCGAAGGCGTGCGCCTGCTGGAAACCGGAAAACACAAATGAAGGACCGCCTGCTGGCGGCGATGTGCGGCGATCCTGCCGTCGATCTGGATGCTGCGGCTCTCGAGCTGGCCACTTTCGAGTATCCGGATCTCGATCCGGCTTCCTCGCTTCGCATACTGGACCGGATCGCGGCCGAAATCGGCGCGCGTGCCGCTGCGGACGCGGATGGCGCCGCCTTCGTGTGCGCAGCCAATGCCGTCCTGTTCGACGAAATGCGCTTCAGCGGCAATGCCGCCGAGTATTACGATCCACGCAACAGTTGCTTGAACGCCGTGCTGGATCGCCGCTCTGGAATTCCCATCACGCTCGGCGTCGTGTATATGGAGGTGGCCCGCCGGCTGGGGCGTCCCGTCCACGGCATTGGCTTGCCCGGCCATTTCATCGCGCAGTACGACGATGGCCGGTATTCGGTCTGGCTCGATCCATTCCGCGGCGGCCGCTTGCTCGAACGCGAGCAGTGCCAACAGCTCGCCAAGGACAGCGCGGGCGTGGACATTTCCGGCGATCCCGATGCCCTCCGCCCCGCCACCCGCCAGATGATCCTCGTACGCATGGCGAACAATCTGCGCGCTGCCTATTTTCGCGCCGGGCGATTCGACAAAGTGGTGGAAACCACCGATCTCCTCATGCGGCTTACCCCGCTCCGGATCATCATCGCATTCGCGGCGTGGCCCACGTGCGCTTGCGCAAACTGGGTGCGGCTCGCGCGGATTTGGAGCGCTACCTCGAATCCGCGCCCGACGCCGCGGACCGCGCCGAGGTGGTCAAGCAGCTCGAAGCCATCCACCGCCGCCTGGCAACTTTGAATTAATCCTTATTCACGAATGACTTCGCTATTGACAGCCGGCGCCTTGTCGTGCCAGATTGTTAATACATAAAGCCAGTTTGTTGTTCTACAGGAAAAGGGGTCCTCGGCCGATCTATTTCCAATAGAACTGTAGGAGGTGTTGGTTGTCTCAATACGCCTTGCTGGAGCCGGGGTCTTCGTACCCGCTGCCCTCCTCGTTCGATTACCAGGAGTACATCGAAACCGAGCGCGAGTTGTGGGCGCTCTTTCCCGAGACCGATGGGAAGCGCGTGAACTTCGTGCAGATCGGCTTGACCGCTGCGGTCTTCACAGAAGTGGCCGAGGATGGAACCGAACTGCTCCCCGGCCAGACTTACCTCTTGATGCCGTGCCCGGATCGCGCCATGCGCCCCCTCCGAATGGAAACCTGCCGCAGGCTCACGCTCAGCGAATACCGCATGGGTCACTTGACGGCGGTGAAACTGATGGGGCGCGTCAGCGACACTGGTGAAATCGTGCGCGAGATCGGCTTTCAAATCCTGGGCCCCGAAGTTATTGAGGAGGCCGAAGCCCGCCTCCGCGAAAATACAGACCTGTAGGGCGGACCCGCTTGGTCCGCGCGGGGACCCCTGCCCCCGCTCTTTCGCCCCCGCCACAACCATGCAAACCGGGCCGACAAAATCAAGCCGACAATTCCCACCCATATCCGGCCCCAACCAGCACCCCCCTGCGCATAATCCAGCCTGTAGAACGACTGCTCATAATTCCGGACCTGCCGTGTAATCCGGATATCCCTGTCCCGTGGCGCCAGGCAATTTACCATGTAGGCGGCCATGCGGCTTTGGTGATGGTTCTCGAAGATGAGTTCCCGGGTCCCTCCGCCGCCCTGCGCATCCGCCTCGAAGTTGATCTGAATCTCACCCAGTCCTTCTTTCATGTCCTCGGTTCTTGCAAATTTCGTCGATGTCAGACGCAGCGGCAAACGGCGGCCATCGATAGTAAGCGAGACATCCCGAAGCACCCGATTCGCATACGCCCTCTGTTCGGCTTCCGAGATCACTCCGTCCGAATTGGTGTCGATGATTGCGAGCACGATGGGATACACGGCGACACCCGGAGTCAGGCGCAGTTGTGCCTGGACGCGGGTTTTCTCGACGGAGATCGTCGTGGCTTGAAGATACTCGTCCAGCCGGTGTGCGGAGCCTTGCTGTCCGGCCCACAGCAGAATCGCGGCAGCGGCGCCCAGCCTTGCGATCATTTTGCCGTTAGCTTCCGGCCGTAGTCGTTGGTCGGATCGCGGTAGATGGTATGAATGTGCATTGAGGGATCGCCGCCCAGCTTCTGAGGCGCATATTCGATCACCAGGTTCGGTCCCTGAATCCGGTAATAGGCATTCCCGTTGCGTCCAGGCGTGAATGTTACCGGACCGCTCCATGCGAACCAGGTATCGCCGATGCCCGCTTTGATCTCCGCCATCCGGGCCGCGGCTGCGGTCTCATGCACTATGCCCGCCCATTCCGAGATCAGATCCAGCAGCATCGCGCGCTGCTGGTCATTCATCGCCGAAGCCTTCAGACCCTCGGGCTGGATGGTCTTGCCGTCCTGTCCTGGCCCCAGCACCAGATCGGCTACCCGGTAATTCAGAATCGCCTGCTTCTTCTGCGTCTCGTCCAGCGCGTTCAGCAAGGCGAACGCTTTGTCGTTCTCCCGCCCCAGGGGCCGAACCGTTTTTCCGTTCATCGTGTAAAGTGCCGGTTGCGCGGCCGTCAGGCTCGGAGTAAGGATCCCGCGCTCGCCGGCGATCGTGATGTTCAGCGCCAGGTGATGACCTCCAAACTGGAGTATCCAGGGATCCTTTTCGGAGGGCTTCCCCAGAATCGAGATGAAGTACAAATCCTTACCGAACATCGGGTTGCTTCCTTCGTTGTTCTTCAGGACTTCGTCGCCTTCCATAATCTCTTGGACCTTCTCAAACCCGCCGCGGCTCAGCGCGGATGAAACCAGAGCCAGCGCGGTGGAACGCTGCGCCGGCGTCAGTTCTCCCAGGCTCAGTCCGGCGCGCGGGACCATCTTTACTGGAAGATTGGACCAGCGAGTTCTTTGCTTTTCATCGTCGAACGCGAATACGACGCTTTGCCGCTGCTTCTGGTCGAGCGTCGCAAGGAATTTATTAGCCGCGCTCACGATCCGGGACGCTGCCGTTTCACCCAGGGCGGCTGTCACGGACAGCACGATCATGATCGTCAATCGAACGCAGTTAGCCGTTCTCATAGCTGGTTCCTCTCCTAATACAAGCGAACGCCGCGAGGGCCGGGTTCGCGCGTCACGTGCACGGTATCCAGAAAGCGCACTTTGTTCGAAGCCAGGGTCATCACGATTGAGTGCGTGCGATACCCGTCTCCAAAGAAGCGCACCCCATTCAGCAGCGCCCCCGTCGTAACGCCGCATGCCGTGAAGATAATCTGTTTCCCCGGTGCCAGATCTTCCGCCTTATACACGCGATGCGGATCGCGAATCCCCATGCGCTCCACGCGCCGCTCGAGTTCCGGCGTATCCACCACCAGGCGGCCCACCATCTCGCCATGCAGGCAGCGCATGGCCGCTGCTGTAAGCACCCCCTCCGGCGCGCCACCGATCCCCATCACCGCGTGAACCCCGGTCCCGCGCACCGCCGCCGCAATACCCGCCGACAGGTCGCCATCGCCGATCAGCCGGATGCGCGCACCTGTTGCACGGATGCGATTGATCAGATCCTCATGGCGAGGCCGGTCCAGCACGATAATCACCAGCGCTTCCAGCGGCCGGTCATAACGCGCCGCGATCGCTTTCAGGTTCTGCTCCACCGGCGCATCGATATCCAGCGCGCCCCGGCACGCCGGACCCGCGACAATCTTCTCCATGTAGCAATCCGGCGCGTGCAGCAGCCCATCGGCTTCCGAGGCCGCCAGCACGGCGATGGAATTAGCCGCGCCCGTGGCGCACAGGTTCGTGCCCTCCAGCGGATCCACCGCGATGTCGATCTGCGGGTAATGGTCGCCTTCGGGCGGGGTAGCGCCCACCGGCTCGCCGATATAGAGCATCGGCGCTTCATCGCGCTCGCCTTCGCCGATAACAATGTTGCCGGCGATTGGCACGCTCTCAAATGCCGCGCGCATGGCCTGCACCGCGGCGTGATCGGATCCCTTGCGGTCCCCCTGCCCCATCGTGCGCGCCGCCGCTATCGCCGCCTCTTCCACCACCCGGACCAGTTCCAGGGAAAACTGCTGTTCAATATCTATCTTCAAGCGTCTCGATAATATCACGTACAATACAACCTTGATGGCCATACCGCCGGTCTTGTTCTACTTGTTGCTGTTGACCTTGGCCGGGGGAGCGGCGGGCATCTGGCTGGCGGAAATTCCGAGATTGGCGCGCAGAGTGGTGCCGTTCAGCGGCGGCGTGGTGGTCGGCGTCGCTCTGTTCTGGATGCTCCCCGAGATCGCGGCGGACTCCGGCTGGCTCTGGGCCGCCGCCGGCGTCACGGCGGGCTTCGCGCTCCTTTGGAGCGTGGACAAGTTCCTCTATCCCGTCTGTCCCGCGTGCGCGCATAGCCACGATCATCATCAGTGCAACGCGCAGTTGCATGGATTCGCCGTTCCGCTGATCGTCGCATCCGGAGTTCACAGTATGATGGACGGCTGGGCGCTCACGATTGCCCAGGGCCAGGTTGGACTCAAGGCCGCCTTCACGGTGGGAATCGCCATGCACAAACTGCCTGAAGGCCTGGCGCTCGGTGTATTGCTGCTGGCAGCCCTGGGCTCCGCATGGCGAGCCGCCGTCGCCATTACCGCCGTGCAGTCCATGATGCTAGTCGGCGCCGCCGCCGCTCTTTACGCCGGCCCGCATCTGAATCGCCAGTGGATGTCCGGCATCTTGGCGGCCGCCGCCGGAGCCTTCGTCTACCTCGGCTACCACGCCATCGAAAGCGAATACCGCGAACGCGGTCTCGCCACCGCAGCACTCCCCGCCATCACCGGCGCAGCCGGTGCCGCCGCATTGCGCGGATTCCTCCCAGGCATCTGACAGCTTCTAAACCCCCGGCGGCCTTTTCCGGTGCCAGTCCGTCACCTTCTGAAATTCCCTCCCAATCGTCAACAGCACATTCTCCGAAAACGGCCTTCCCACCAGCGCGATTCCCACCGGCATCCCGCCAGCGAACCCGCACGGCAATGACAGCGCCGGCAGCCCCGCCAGATTCCCCGCCGGAATCAGCGCCGTCAACCCTGGTGCTCCCTGCGGCGCGGGCCGGTTACTCAGCGGCCGGTCCAGCGGCTGCGTAATCTTCGGCGCGGGCGTCAGCCGCGTCGGCGTCAGTAGCACATCCACATCCGCCAGCAGATCCCGGAAGCCGGCCTGGATCAAACTGCGAATCCGCATTGCCTTTAAATAATCCTTGGCGGGAATCTCGAGCCCCGCCTTCAACCCGGCGATCTGCCGCTGATCCGCCAGCTCATTCACCTTGCCGCTCTGGATCAGCCCCTCAAAAATAGACGATCCCTCCGCCGAAATAATGGCGCTGATCACCGGCCCATAAGGAAACACCGGCAGCTTCGCGTCAGTAATCTGCACGCCCAGCGAGCGCACCACTTCGAGCGCTTTCGAAAGCGCGGGTCGCGCATCCGGGTCGGCCCAGTCGTCGAAATCGACGGCCGCGAATCCTACGCGAATGTCCTTCAGATCGCGCGCAAACTGCGGCGCATAGTAGAAGCTCTTGCTCGCCGACGCTGGATCATTCGGATCCGCACCCGCGATTGCCTGCAGCACCAGTCCGCAATCTTCAGCCGACCGGCACAGCGGTCCGATTTTGTCCAGCGTCCACGAAAGCGCCATCGCCCCATGCCGGCTCACCAGCCCGTACGTGGGGCGCAACCCTGTAACGCCGCAGAATGCGCTGGGCGTCAAAATCGACCCCGATGTCTCCGATCCCAGCGCGTACGGAACCAGACCCGCCGCCACCGCGATTCCCGATCCGCTCGATGACCCGCCGGACCAGCGCGTGGTATCCCACGGATTCAACCCCGGACCCGTGAGCGACGCCGACGCATAGCGATAACTCGGTCCTCCCGCCAGCTCCACCATGGCCAGCTTCGCCGCCAGAATCGCGCCGCCCTTGGTCAGCTTCTTCAATACCGTCGCCGGTTCGTCGAGCACCTGTCCGGCATACGGCTTTGCCCCCCACGTGGTGGGATGGCCGGGCCACGCCAGCAAATCCTTCGCGCCGAATGGAATCCCCTGCAGCACGCCTCGAACGCGCCCACGCTTGATGTCGCCGTCCACTTCCTTCGCCGCGCGCAACGCGGGCTCGCGCAAGGATAGCGCC
>JALYHQ010000168.1 GCA_030776455.1 Acidobacteriota bacterium
AACCTCCGCTGCTCCGTACCGTGCGACCCAGTGCTCGACCAGCTTTTGAATCAGAGCTGCCCATTGATCGTAATCCTTCGGGGGAGTGACATTGCCGCGATAACGGAAAACAGTGGTCGATCCCGACGCGAGCGCTGCAGGCATGAACGAGAGCTCGACAAAAGGCCGCATCCCAATGGAGAGAAGAAAATCGACAATTTGATCGGCATTGAAAAACAAGTACAGGAGCTGGTTTTCTTCGCAAAGCAGCGTCCCTATCTCGTGGGAAAGGAGCGCGTGGAAACGGATGTGCTGGAAGCCCAGTTCCTGGTGACAACGAAGCATTTGCGCCTGCCAGTCCGCGCGCAGGGCAAGAGGCGCGTGGCCACCTCCTACTGTGTGCTCCCAGAAATGCGGGAACGCTTCGCGTGATCTGCGGAAATCGAACTCGAAGTGAGGTGCACCGCCGGTGGGCTCGCTCTCCTGCGTCTTACTGTAATCGGGCATCGTCAGAGCTATCTATGTGTTCCTTTGAGTATCCCAGACTGGTCGTTCTGTCTTCCCCGTCGGACCTTCCGGTCCTAACGCAACAAGACAGGGCGGTCCGGAGCGGGCCAGAAGGGAAAACGCTCACACAGTGGAAAGGAGAACTGCGTCTGGGGATCTGATCATATCTACTGTTGCGCCACTGAAACAACTTGGCGTCCCAGCAATCCTATGCTTGTAGAGACTGCCATGGGAGAACCGTTTTGCCGGGCGCATTTGACAACTTGATTTGACCCACCAGCGCCACCAACCCCCGGAAAACGGAAGCGTCACCTACACCTACAACACGGACAAAACGCTCGCCACTAACACCGACGCCAAGAACCAGCAGTTCAGCTACGCCTACGACAGCTACAAGCGCGTCACGGAGATCGATCCGGGCCAAACCGTGATCCACCTGTTCTATTACGACACCAACCCGATCGACGGTTCCTTCTCGCAGAACACCGCCGGCCGCCTTGCCGCGGTCCGAAACCGCGTCACCGCGAATGACGACACCTTCATCGAAATGTACAGCTAAGAAACGCGCCCGAAGTGTCTTCCCGCCCCTGCCATCGCTGCCGAGGCACCGTCCATATAAATGCATAATAAATAAGGATTTATATCGAAGTGGCTTCGTTTTTTCAAATCCGAAAACAGGCATCGATCCCTGAAAGAAGCAGCTCAAGCTTAGCCCGCGGCAACTTGCCTGCGCGTTCCGTGAGGAGACCCTTGTCGAGGGTGACCACTTGAGAAACATTTGCAACCGGGTCCTTGGGGAGACCGGTCACACGGGCTGAGAGCTGGGCATTCCGCCTTTTCCCAACTGCCGACATCCCCAGGTTCATCCGCCTCCATACGCGCCTCAAAGCCGCGCGCGAATCCGGCTTTAACTATAAGGAGCCCTTCGCTTAGCTATCGCTCGCCGCTTTGCTGCAGCAGCTTCGCTACCAGTGCGGTCCAACCCGTCTGATGGCTGGCGCCCAAGCCGGCGCCATTGTCGGCGTGGAAATACTCGTAGAACAGGATGTGGTCGCGGAAGTGCGGGTCGGTCTGGAATTTTTCAGCTCCGCCGAATGCCGGACGGCGGCCGTCGTCGCCGCGCAGAAACAAGCGCGAAAGACGACGCGAAATTTCCGCCGCCACTTCGCCCAGGTGCATCTTGTTTCCCGAGCCGGTGGGGAAATCCACCTTCAGATCGTCACCGAAATAGTGGTGGAACTTTTGCAGTGACTCGATGATCAGATAGTTCACCGGGAACCAAACCGGACCGCGCCAGTTTGAATTGCCGCCGAAAATGCCCTGCGCCGATTCGGCCGGTTCATAGTCGAGCCGGTATTCATGCTCCTCCAGGTGCATTATGCACGGGTGATCCTTGTGAAAACGCGAGACCGCGCGGATGCCGTAGGGTGAGAGGAACTCATTCTCATCCAGCATGCGCTCCAGAATGCGGACCAGGCGATCCTGCTGGACCAGCGCCAGCAGAATACGGTCTTTCTGGCCTTCTTGCGACATCTCCGCGATGTTCCCGCAGAGGTCCGGACGATTGCGCCGGAACCACAGCATGCGTTTCGTGAAATGCGGCAGCCGCTCAATGTCGGCTGGATCGAGTGTGGCCACGGCGAACAGCGGAATCAGGCCCACCATGGAGCGGATACGCACCGGGGCCTTGGGACCGCCGGGAGTCTGGATACGGTCGTAAAAGAAACCGTCTTGCTCATCCCACAAGCCGCCGTCGCCCATCATGTTCATGGAGTGCGCGATGTACAGGAAGTGCTCGAAAAACTTACTGGCGATATCTTCGTACGTGCTGTCAAAACGCGTCAGCTCGCTCGCGATGCGCAGCATGTTCAGGCAGTACATCGCCATCCAGGCCGTTGCGTCGGATTGCTCAATGCTCAAGCCCGCGGGCAGCGAGCTGCGGTCAAACATGCCGATGTTGTCCAGCCCTAGAAATCCGCCTTCGAAAATGTTCTTGCCCTGCGAATCCTTGCGGTTTACCCACCACGTGAAATTCATCAGCAGCTTGTGGAACACGCCTTCCAGGAAATGCCGGTCGCCCTTGAACACGGGCTCGGCCAGATGTACGCCACGCTGCCGGGCCTCGTCCATTTCACGGCGTTGCAGCATCCGCTGCTCCACCTTGTATACGCGCAAACACGCCCAGGCATGCACCGGCGGATTCACGTCGCCGAACTGCCACTCGTACGCCGGGATCTGTCCAGAGGGCGACATGTACCACTCGCGCAGCAGCAGCTTGAGCTGGTGCTTGGCGAAATCCGGATCCACCATCACGAACGGGATCATATGAAACGCCAGATCCCAGGCGGCGAACCACGGATATTCCCATTTATCCGGCATCGAAAGCACGTCGTCGGTGAACAGGTGGTTCCAGGTGCTGTTGCGCCCGTGCAGGCGTTCGGGCGGAGGCGGAGGCATGGTGGGATCCCCGCGCAGCCAGTCCTCCACCACGTAGTGATAAAACTGCTTGCTCCACAGCAGACCCGCGAACGCCTGGCGCTGCACCATTTTCGCGTCATCCGAAAGGCGCGCGGGAGCAAACGCGTAGAATTCGTCGGCTTCCTCGATGCGGTCCATAAAGACCTGATCGAAATTCGGAGCGGCCGGGGAAGTCTGCGCCGAGAACAAGCGGAAATGAAACTCGCGGCTTTCGCCGGGACCCAGCTCGAATTGATACCAGCCGCAAGCCTTGGTTCCGGTGCCGGCATTATTAACGGCGGAGTGCTCGCCATTCACCAGATACCGGTGGAAGGCGTCCTTATAGAAACCGCTCCCGCCCGCATGTCCCCACAGCCGTTCGGTGTTGGTTTCGTTTTCGGTGAAGAGCATGCGCGCGCCTTCTTCCATCCGGAGGAAGTAGGTGCCAATGGAGCGCTCGCGCGCCGATAGCGTATTCGCATCCACGCCCGAAATGTCCGGACGGGACGAATCCGGTTTCCAGCTCCAGGTATTGCGGAACCAAAGTGTGGGCAGCAAGTGCAGCGCGGCGGGCTCGGGACCGCGGTTGATCGCCGTGACGCGTATCAGCATGTCGTCCACGTCATGCTTGGCATATTCGATGAAGACGTCGAAGTAACGATCTTCATGGAAGGCGCCGGTGTCCAGCAGCTCGTACTCGAACTCGGTGCGCGAGCGCTCCCGGTTCACCCGCACCATATCGCCGTAAGGAAACTCTCGCTGCGGATACTTGTATAGGAACTTCATGTACGAGTGCGTGGGAGTGGAGTCCAGGTAATAGTAATATTCCTTGACGTCCTCGCCGTGATTCCCCTCGTTGCCGCCCAGCCCGAACAGCCGCTCCTTCAGGATTGGATCGCGCCCGTTCCACAGGGCCACGGAGAAACACAGCCGCTGATGGTTATCGCAGATGCCGCCGAGACCGTCTTCGGTCCAGCGATAGGCCCGTGACCGGGCATGATCATGCGGAAAGTAATCCCAGGAGCTTCCACCCGCGCTGTAATCCTCGCGCGGGTTGCCCCAGGATCGTTCGCTCAGGTATGGTCCCCACCGTCGCCAGTGCGTGCTTCGGGCAGAGGCTTCCTCCAGGCGCTTCCGTTCTGCGTGCATCCCCTCTATGGAACCACATCCGCCAACAGAGCCGCGACCAAAGGAAGCGGTTGCGTGTGGGGCAGGATAGTATCCTGCGGCCGATTAGCAATCGGCCTCTGGCAGGCGAAACCGCCTGCCCCACCTAAAACACAAACCTCGCCACCAACTGCATAAACCGCGAATTACTCTGATAGGCCAGATCAGGCCGGTCAAAAGTTGCGTTATCCGCCAGCAGGAAGCTGACCGCGCCTCCCGTGGTACGCGACCGGAGGTTGGCCACATTCGGGAAGCCCGGAACGTACTGCGGGTGATTGAAAGCGTTGTAAGCCTCGGCGCGGAATTCGAAGAACTTGCTTTCCGTGACGTTGAACTTCTTGCCCAGGCTGAGATCGAAGTTGTTATCCGCGGGCAGACGCAGTGTGTTGCGTCCGGCATTGGGAAGCACGCCGGCGCCAGCCAGGATATACCGGGCGTTAGGGTTCACCGCGACGTAAGCCACGGCGTTGTTGGCGATGGCGCAGTTCACACCGGTGCGGCACAGTGGCGTCACGGCGCTTCCCACGTTGGCGAGGCCGGCCGGATTGATCACCGTGCGGTCGCCCGCGTTGTCGCCGTTCAGGTTCGAATCGATGCCGCTGCGCGGAGTGGCCCATGTGCCCGTTTCGGCGATGTAGGTGCCGGTCAGCAGCCAGTTGCCCACAATGTTCTTCGCCAGCCAGTTATGGCTGCCCTTCATCCAGGGTGTGTCGTATACCCAGCTCATGGTGAAGCGCTGGCGGTGGTCCAGAGCCGAATCGGCCTTTTCTGGCGACAGGTTATTGAAGTCCAGCGGCCGCCGGGGCGATGTAACCGAGCTGAACAATGCGTCCGTGCTGTCGTCGATGGCGTGGCTCCATGTGTATGCGCTCAAGAACTGGAGGCCGTGCGAGAAGCGTTTGGTCAGTTGCAAGGCCAACCCATGGTAGTTCGAGTTGCCTTGCGGCTTGAACGTCGTAATGGTGGATGTGAAGCCCGCCGCCGTGTAGGGATTGGCCGGAGCGGAGCTCTTCAGGTCTCCCAGCGTCAGCGGGAGCGTGTCGATCTGGGCCTGCGTCGGCGCCTGCACGTATGTCGGCAGGCTGTGGCCGGCGTAAGCCGCCGCGGGACGGTTCAATTGCACCTGATACGGCAGATGCACGCCCTTGCTTCCAAGGTAACGCGCTTCCAGGGTGAAGTCATTCCAAAGTACTCGCTGGTAGCTCAGATTCCATTGCAGTGAATACGGCCGCACTTGATCCGGAATATAAGACGACGTGAGCCTGCGTGCTACTGCCGCGCTGGTGATGGGTTGCGCCGCGCCGGAAATGCCGCCGTTGGCCAGGAAGTTCGGCGCCGACGGCTGCGTGATATGAGCGTCGAGGGTGGTAAAGAACTCGGGCGGCAGCGAATTGGTTCCCAGGTTTTGATAGATCTGATCGTAGGCCATGCCGAATCCGGCGCGGATAGACGTCTTTCCGGCAGTGCCGGGCGACCAGGCGATGCCTACCCGTGGCGCCCAGTCATTGTGCGTTGGCTTAGGCGAGTTGAACACGATCAAACCCGGAACGCTGGCGAGACTGTTCAGGGACTGCTCCTTGGCGCCAGTGGGCACATCCACAAATTCATAGCGGATGCCAAGGTTCAATGTGAGATTGGGACGAAGCCTGAAATCGTCGTTGGCATAGGCATAATGCGACACAAGGTTGCCGACAAACGGCGATCCGCCGACGCTGCGCTCGGCGAACTCGGGAGTGATGTCGCGCAGGAAGCGGTCCAGCGTGCTGTATTGATAGTCTCCGCGCTGACGTTGCACGAAGAAGCTGCTGATATTCAGTTTGCGTCCGTCATATCCGAACTTCAGCGTGTGGCGGCCCTTGGTCCAGGTCAGGTTGTCGATCAGTTCAAAGGTGTTGGAGCGAGCCGACTGCGGATAGTTGCTGTTCGGTCCAATGTTCAAGCCCAGATCGTTGAATTGCAGGTTGGGAAAAGCATCCAGGCCGGGAAACGAGACGGGCTGGATAGGCCGGCCGTCAACATTGCGCAGGTAGGCTCCGCGCAGTTCGTTGGTGATGGACGGCGAGAACGTATGGAATTCGCTCAGCGTCGCGAAATGCCGGCGGATATTGACCGGGCTGAAAAAGAACGGCAGATTCGCGGTGGTGTCAATCGCATCCTGCCGGTTGTTCACGTAACGGGCGCGGATCTGGTCGCGTTCAGACAGGTTGAAGTCGCTGCTCACCAGATAATTTTGATAGTTCGTAAAGCTCGGACCAACGATGGAGAGGATACCCAGCGGAATCGCGGTTCCATTCACGGTGGCAGTCTGATTTCCGAACTGCGCCCCGGCCGTGGGCACGTACTTCTCGAATACCTGCAGGTTGGTCTTGTTGATTCCGGAAAGTCCGTTTAGCGTCTGGATCCCGCCAACCGTTGGCACAAAGATCGCAGAGGAACTGCTGGATGCCTGGCCGATAGAATGGTATTCCCAATCGCCATAGTAGAACCATTTGTTCTTGATGATGGGACCGCCGGCGGACGCGCCAAACCGGTTATCGTCGCTGCGCGGATTCTTCGTGATCCCCTGCCGGCCGAATGCTTGATCGACGGCGTTCAAGTTGCGGTTCTGGAAATATTCGTAAAGCGTTCCATGTAGCTGATTGGTGCCGGACTTGATGATGGTGTTGAACTGGCCGCCGGTGCTGTGGCCGAATTCAGGCGAGAATTGATTCTGCTGGAGCGAAAATTCCGAAACCGCCTCGTTTGGGATCACCAGCACGGGCCCGGTAACCGAGCGGTTGTTATTATCCGCGCCCTCAATCATGAAGTTGTTGTCCGTGGGCCGCTGTCCCCCGACGGATGGCCCGGTGCCGTAGCCCGCGCCGCCGCTGGAGGATACGCCAGCGCCCAGCAGGCTGAGATTGATCACTCCCAGAACGCCCAGGCCAGTGATTGGCAATCGCTCTGCTTGCTGAGTGGTGAACGTCGTGGACACGTGCGCCGTGGTGGTATCAATCGGCGGCGCCGATTCCACCACGGTGACCGAGCTGCTGGTGGCGCCGATCTGCATCGTGACGTTGACCGTGGCGGTGACATTCGTATCCACTGAGATGTTCTTGACCGTGGTGTTGCCGAAGCCTGGCGACGATGCTGTCAGCGAATAGGTTCCTACCAGCACGTTGTTAAAACGGTACACGCCTTGCGAGTCGGTCTTGGTGTTCGCCTTGACACCGGTTAGATTGTTAATCAATTCGATGGAGCCATTCACAATGGCGGCGCCGGACGAGTCAGTCACGGTGCCAACAAGGTTGCCATCAGAGGCCTGACCGAACAGAACGCTCGTAAGTACGAGCAGAAGGAATGGAACCATCAGACTCAGTCTTCGCATGTCTCTTCGGATAGCAACTCAAGGGCCAGCGCGAATGCGACACCACGTCAATGAGTTAGAACTCGTGAAGTTTGTTTTTGTGGATTGCCGATTCTGATTCGCTTCCGATTTTCGAATTAGGCATTTTTATACCAGAGTTTTTTAGCAATTCCGTACTAAGACGCGATGGTATTCCCTGCCCCATTCCGCGGCGGCTGAAAACCGCGAGTACGTCGCCTGAACTGGTATGCTAACTGAGATTATGGACCTGAACCTGACCCCTCAAGAACTCGCGTTCCGCGACGAGCTGCGAGCCTGGCTGAAGGCCAATGTCCCGGCCGATTGGGAAGCGCGGCGGACTGAAGACGAGATGCTGGAGCGTTTCAAGTTCCTGCGCGACTGGCAGAAGAAAGTGTTTGAAGCCGGGTGGGCCGGAGTGGCTTGGCCCAAGGAGTACGGCGGCCGCGGAGCCACTTTAATGGAGCAGGTGATCTTCACCGAAGAAATGGCCCGCGCTGCCGCGCCGCCTCTGGCCAATGTCCTGGGCCTCAGCCTGATTGGTCCCACCATCATCGGCTTCGGCACCGACGCGCAAAAGAAGCGCTTCCTTCCGCATATTCTGAGCGCGGACGAAATCTGGTGCCAGGGCTTCTCGGAACCCAATGCCGGATCCGATCTTGCCGGCTTGCGCACCGAAGCCCTCCGCGACGGGAATGATTGGATCATCAATGGCCAGAAGGTCTGGACCAGTTATGGATGGGCCGCGGATTGGTGCGCGCTGCTTACCCGCTCCGATCCCGACTCGGCCAAACATAAAGGACTCACCTACATCCTGGTGGATATGAAGAGCGCCGGGGTCGAGGTCCGGCCGCTGAAACAGTTGACCGGCGAGACGGAGTTCTGCGAGCTGTTCTTCCATAATGTGCGCGTGCCGTTGGAAAATACGCTCGGTAAGGAGAACGAAGGCTGGAACGTCGCCATCGGAACCCTGGCGCACGAACGCGCAACGCTGGGCGCCGGAATGCAGATCACGTTCAAACGCCAGTTTGACCGCCTGGTGGAGCTTTCGCGCACCGTCACTCGCAATGGCAAGCCCGCTTGTGAGGATCCGGTGATCCGGCAGAAATTGGCGCAGAGCTATCTTGAAATCGAGATCATGGGACTCAATCAAAAACGAGCCATCTCGCGGGCCAGCCAGAGCGGCATACCAGGACCGGAAGGATCGATACTCAAGATCTTCTGGAGCGAGCTGAACCAGCGCTTCCAGCAAGTGGCGTCCGAGATTTTGGGACCTTACGCGCAACTGACCAAGGGCAACGGGCATGCCATCGACGATGGGCAATGGTCCTACTCATACTTGCGGTCGCGCGGCAACACGATCGAAGCCGGCACGTCTGAAATTCAGCGCAACATCGTGGGTCACTTCGTGCTTGGCCTGCCTAAGAGCTATTGAGGAGAGGAAAACAACATGCAATGCGGACTTACCGAGACTCAACAAAACGTAAAGAACACCACGCGCAAGTTCCTCTCCGCGGAGTGCCCGATCGCCGAAGTACGCCGGTTGATGGAGACCGATACCGCTTATGACGCCGCACTCTGGAAGAAGATGGCCGCTCAGGGCTGGACGGGCATCATCTTCCCCGAAGAGTATGAAGGCTTCGGCATGGGCATGGTGGAAATGGCCGCCGCGCTTGAGGAAATGGGCCGCGCGCTGCTGCCGGGGCCTTTCTTGAGCACAGTGTTGCTTGCTGGCGCGGCCATCGACAGCGCAGCGGATCACGAAGCCAAGCGCCGCTGGCTGATTCCGATTTGCAAAGGCGAGGCTCGCAGCACCCTGGCTCTCCTGGAGGACAGCGCAAGCTGGTCCCCCGATGCGGTGCAGCTCGAAGCGCGATCCGGCCATACGCTGCGCGGCCGGAAGTTGTTCGTGCCCGACGCCGGCGCCGCCGATTTTCTTGTGGTGGCCGCTCGCATGGGTGGAGAACTGGCCTTGTTCGCCGTGCCGCGCGACGCCAAAGGCATCGCCATCACGCCTATGCCCTCGGTGGACAACACGCGCAAGTTGTATGAAGTGGATTTCGACAATGTTCCGGCTGAACACTTGCTGGCGCGCGGGAAGCGGGCGGTGGAAGCCGTCGAGCATGCGCTCGACGTGGCGACCGTCGGCATTTGCGCCGAGATGCTGGGCGGCATGCAGCGTCTTCTCGAAATCGCGGTGGAATACGCCAAGACTCGCAAGCAATTCGGAAAGCCCATTGGCAGTTTCCAGGCGGTCCAGCACATGTGCGCCGACATGCTGGTGTATTCGGAAAGCTCGCGCAGCGCCGCTTACTACGCCGCTTATGCACTCAACGACGGCATCCCCGAAGCCCGCACAGCCATCTCCGTCGCGAAAGCATACTGCAGCGACGCATACCGCGAGTGCGGCAATCGCGCCATCCAGATCCACGGCGGCATGGGCTTCACCTGGGAGAACGATTGTCACCTCTACTACCGCCGCGCCAAGGCAAGTGAAATCGCCTTTGGCGACGCCACGTATCACCGCGAGCGCATCGCCCGCCTGGTAATAGATCAAGTCGCATCACCCCAAGAGTCCGAAATCGCCCCGGCCCTGGCCTAAGTAGTTGACCTGTGGGGCGAGCCCCCGGCCGGCTTCTCCGGGATTGCTAATCGCCCCCCCAGATTGCTAACCTGCCACACATGAGACTTGTGCTTCTTTTGGTCGGGGCGGTACTTCTTGCAGCGCCCCCGGCGGGTTGGACTCCCGAGCTGTCGCTGGAATTTCAGACCATCGGCGCCGTAGTTCCCTCGGCGGACGGCAAACTCGTAGCCTGGGTCCAAACTAAACCCGTTGTCGAAACCGAGCGCAGCGAGCAAGTGTCGCAGATCTGGCTCGCGGGCGCGGACGGATCGCGGCGCATCCAGCTCACGCGCGGCGAGCACAGTTCCACCGCGCCCCAGTTTTCACCGGACGCTCGCTTCGTCTATTTCCTCTCGAGCCGAGGCGGCAAAAACGCCGTCTATCGAATCCGCACCGCCGGGGGCGAAGCCGAGCCGCTCACCACGTTCAAAGGCGCGGTGTCCGCGTTCGATCTCTCACCGGACGGCAAGCACGTTGCGTTCACCGGCTATGAGCCCCCAGCGGACGAAGAGAAAGCCAAGAAGGAGAAGCGCGACTTCCGTGTAATCGACGCTAACCCCGAGAATCACGCGCTCTACCTGATTCCGGCCGAGCCCGATGCGGACGGCAAGCGCAATCAGAAGAAGCTGGCGGATAAGTATCACATCGCCGAATTGCGCTGGTCGCCGGACTCGCGATCCATCGCCTTCTCTCACTGGCCCGCGCCGCTCGCCGACAATTGGACGCGCTCGGATATCGCCGAGGTCAACATCGAAACCGGCGCTATCCAGGAACTCGCGGCTACCGGCGCCGCCGAAAGCCAGCCCTTCTATTCGCCGGACGGCCGCTACCTTGCCTATTTGCGCTCAGAGAATCCGGCCCGCTGGCCGGGTAACGAGCGGATTGTTCTGTTGACTCGAAACGGATCGGCCCGTGAGCTTCCGGTCACGCGCGACGAGCAGCCGGCGCTTCTGGGCTGGTCCAAGGATTCCACCCACCTATACTTTCTGGAGGCCAAGGGCACACGCAATGCGCTCTATTCCATGCCCGTCGATGGTCCTCCCACAGTGGTGTATGAGCCGATGCGCGGAGCGATGGGGTTCGGCGGTCAGCTGAACTCATCGGGGACGCATATGGGCCTTGCGCAGGAGACGCCGGAAGAGCCCGCCGAAGCTTTCGTACTGGCCTTGGGCAGCGGCGGTCCGGTTCGCGTCAGCCGCGCCAACACCGATGTTCCCAAGCCTCCCATGGGCCGCACCGAAGCCGTCCGCTGGAAATCCAAGGACGGCACGCAGGTAGAGGGACTGCTCACTCTTCCCGTCAACTACGAGCGTGGCAAGCGCTATCCGCTGGTGCTCAACATCCATGGAGGGCCGGCCGGGGTGTTCAGCGAGACGTTTACCGGACGCCTTTCCCCTTATCCCCTGGCGGCATTCTCCGCGCGCGGATGGGCGATTCTGCGCCCGAACCCGCGCGGCTCGGATGGCTACGGCCGTGATTTCCGCTTCGCGAACGTGAATGACTGGGGCGGCAAGGATTACGAAGACGATCAGGCTGGCGTGGACCAGATGATCGAGAGTGGAATCGCCGATCCCGACCGGCTGGCCGTCATGGGCTGGAGCTACGGAGGATTTATGACCAGCTGGACCATTACCCAGACGAAGCGCTTCAAAGCGGCCGCTATCGGAGCCGGCGTCACTAATCTGTGGAGCTTCACCGGCACCGCCGATATCCCCGGATTCCTCCCCGATTACTTCGGCGGCGAGCCGTGGGATCGTATCGAAGCGTTCCAGAAGCACTCGCCCATCACGTACGTGCGTAACGTCTCGACGCCCACTCTGATCGTCCATGGCGAGGCCGACGATCGCGTTCCGCTGTCACAGGGATACGAGTTTTATCACGCGCTGCAGCGCCAGGGAGTGACCACAAAAATGGTGGTCTACCCGCGTCAGGCGCACGGCCCGCGCGAGCCGAAGTTCTTGCTCGATCTCATGCACCGTCATTTGGATTGGATGGAAACCTATGTCCGCTAAAACCGCGTTGTTGGTACCCGCGCTGGCAATCGCGATTTGGGCCGCTGAAGCGCCCAAAGCCTGGACTCCCGAACTTCAGATGAAGGTGCTGACAGTCAGCGACGTCATTCCATCTCCGGACGGCCGCTGGGCGGCTTGGACGCAGACGCGGCCGGTGATGGAGGGCGAGAAGAGCGAGTCGCTTCCGCAGGTCTTCCTGGGCCGCTCGGATGGATCGGAGGCATTCCAACTCACGCAGGGCGAGAAGGGCGCTTCCGCGCCTCAGTTCTCACCGGATGGACGCTCGGTGCTCTTCGCCTCCGAGCGATCCGGAAAGCGCAACCTCTATCGCATCGCCATCGATGGAGGCGAATCGGAAGCGCTCACCGATTGGAAGGGCGTCCTGGGGATTTACGAATGTTCGCCGAACGGGCGCTGGATCGCGTTCGCCGCTGCGGATGCGGACGGAGCCGAGGAAAAGGCCAAACGCGAGAAGCTCGACTATCGCGTGATCGGCGAGAGTCCCAAGAACCAGTCGCTGTGGGTGATTCCGATGGAGCCCGATTCCACCGGCAAGCGCACGCCGCGCAAGCTGGCAGCGGGACCGTCTCACGTGGGCGCATTCACCTGGTCGCCCGACGGCCGCCGCATCGCCTTTGAGACGCGGCCGACCCCGGATGCCGACGATGGCCGCAAGGCCGACATTCTGGAAGTGGAAGTGGAGAGCGGCCAGGTGCGCGCCGTTGCCGCCACCGGCGCCACGGAAGGCCAGCCCCATTATTCTCCGGACGGCCGCTATCTGGCCTATGTCCGAAGTAGCGATCCACCCAGCTCAATTCTGGGCAGCCGCATCGTACTGCTGGCGCGCGATACGGGCAAGGTCCGCGAGCTGCCGGTCACCGCCGACGAGCAACCGAATCTGCTGGCCTGGACCGCGGACTCAAAGAACATTTTCTACCTGGAACCCAAAGGAACGCGGCTGGTGGTCTATCGCATGCCTGTGGATGGTCCGCCGGCTATTCAATACGCGCCGGCGCGCGGCACCCTCGGTTTCCAGGCTCATCTCAACGCCGCCAGGACGCATCTCGGATTCACGCAGCAGTCCGTCGATGAGCCAGTGGAGGCGTGGATTCTCGATTTGAGCGCGGGCAAACCGGTGCGCGTCTCTTCGGCCAATACGGGACTCGCGAAGCCGCCGCTGGGCGAGACGCGCGTGGTGCGCTGGAAGGCCAAGAACGGGCAGGATGTGGAAGGTCTACTGACACTTCCCGTGAATTACGACAAGTCAAAGAAATGGCCGCTAATTTTGAATATTCATGGCGGTCCGGCGGGAGCGTTCAGCGAGAGCTTCATCGGGGCCGCCGGATTGTATCCCATCGCGACTTTCGCGTCGCGCGGATACGCCGTATTGCGCCCCAACCCGCGTGGGTCGGTTGGATATGGGCGTCAATTTCGTGCTTCAAACCTGAATGACTGGGGCGGCGGCGATTTTGACGACCTCATGCGCGGCGTCGATTACGTCATCGACCAGGGCATCGCCGATCCCGACCGCCTGGCGGTAATGGGCTGGAGTTACGGCGGGTATATGACCAACTGGGTGATCACACACACCACTCGCTTTAAAGCGGCGGCGACCGGCGCCGGACTATCAAATTTGATCAGCATGTGGGGTACTAACGACATTCCGAGCATCCTGGACGACTACTTTTCGGGCAGTTGGGTGGAGCAACCGGCGCGCTATATCGACCTTTCTCCGCTGGCGCACATCAAAACCGTGACCACGCCGACGCTGATTTTGCATGGCGAACAAGATGTCCGCGTGCCAACATCGCAAGGCTACGAAATGTACAGCGCGCTGAAGCGCCGCGGGATTCCCACCTCAATGGTGGTCTATCCCCGTACACCGCACGGTCCGAGAGAGCCGAAGTTTGTGCTCGATATCATGCAGCGCCACGTGGACTGGGTGGAGAAGTACATCGGCGCCGGCCACTGATGCGAGTTCGCGCCGCCACTCGCGCCGACGCGGCCGCGATCGCCGCAATTTATAACCAGGGAATCGGAGACGGTGTGGCGACGTTCGAAACTCGCTTGCGCACTGTGGACGAGATTACTCTCTGGTTCGATGATGTGCACCCCGTCGTGGTGGTGCACGAAGAAGATACGGTGATCGCTTTCGGCGCGACGTCAACGTACCGTTCCAGAGCTTGCTACGCTGGTATCGCGGAGACATCGGTGTACGTCGCGCGCGAGAATCGCACGCGGGGCGCAGGCCGGATGGCACTGGCGGGACTGATTGAAGCCGCCGAACGTGCCGGATATTGGAAACTCGTCTCGCGAATCTTTCCCGAGAATGCATCCAGCCGCGCACTCGTACGCTCGCTCGGCTTCCGCGAAGTGGGCGTCTATGAGAAACACGGACGACTGGACGGAATTTGGCGCGACGTGATCGTAGTGGAACGCCTATTAACCATTAATATGTAAAAATGTTGTGAAGGTGCAACATTTTGCCTGATGTTCACGTCTACCCTTTCGTCAGTAACCGTTGCAACGCGGACATCTGACGAGCAGAAGGGCGTGAGACCTGGATCCTCACGCCCTTTTGTGTTACTGGGAAGCTCGCAACGCTTGATCCAGATCCCACTGCAGATCGTCGACGTCTTCGAGACCGATTGACAGCCGCACCAGATCGGGAGTGACACCCGCGGCCTCCTGCTCCGTCGCGCTCAATTGCTGGTGCGTGGTGGAGGAAGGGTGAATCACAAGGCTGTGAACGTCACCGACGTTCGCCAGGTGCGAGAACAATTTCAAATTGTCGATAAACTTCTTCCCGCTGTTATATCCGCCCTTAATTCCGAACGAGAACACCGCCCCGGCGCCTTTCGGGGTGTATTTCTGCGCGATTGTGTAATACGGGCTCGATTTTAACGATGGGTACTTCACCCAGGTCACCAGCGGATGTTTTTCCAGCCATTCGGCCACCGCCAGTGAGTTCGACAGATGCCGGTCCATACGCATGCCCAGCGTCTCAATCCCTTGAATGAACAGGAAGGAATTGAAGGGGCTCATGCACGGCCCCAGGTCGCGCAGACCTTCCACCCGGGCGCGAATGATGAACGCGAGGTTCCCAAATACTTCATGGAACTTCATCCCGTGATACGCGCGCGAAGGTTCGGTTAATTGCGGAAACTTGCCGTTGTTCCAATCGAACTTGCCGGCGTCCACGATCATTCCGCCGATACTGTTACCGTGTCCGCCCATGAACTTAGTTAACGAATGAACCACGATGTCGGCGCCATAGTCGATGGGGCGGCAGACATAGGGAGTGGCGAAAGTATTGTCGATCACCAGCGGGATGCCATGCTCATGCGCGATCTTGGCCACGGCTTCGATGTCGAGCACATTGCCCCGCGGATTGCTGATGGTCTCACCGTAGAGCAGTTTCGTTTTGGGGGTGATGGCCTTGCGGAAGTTCTCGGGGTTATCCGGCTCTACGAACTTCACGTTGTAGCCGAGCTTGCGGAAGCTCACGTCAAACTGCGTATATGTCCCGCCATACAGGGTACTCGCCGAAACCAGCTCATCCCCCGCCCCCATCAGGCTGTTGATGGTGACAAACTGCGCCGCCTGGCCGCTGGCCATCGCCAGCCCGCCCATTCCATTCTCGAGCGACGCCACGCGCTCTTCCAGAACCGCCGTGGTGGGATTCATGATGCGCGTATAGATGTTGCCGAACTTTTGCAGCCCAAAGAGCGCCGCCGCGTCGTCGGAATCGTCAAACACAAACGACGTCGTCTGATAAATCGGCACTGCACGCGCCTTGGTGGTGGGGTCCGGCTGATAGCCCGCGTGTACGCAGCGTGTGTTGAACCCAAGGACTCGATCTATTTTCTTTTCTTCGGCCATAGGGCTATCCTAACCTGAAATCCGGCCCCGTCGCCGCGCCTTCACCACAACGTGGATTTCGTCATTGCGAGGATTGGTGAACTCCAGATGAATGCGGCCCTCCGCATCCAAGGAAACGATGCCCGGCACGCTCAACGAGCTCAGCATCCAGCCCGGAGGCAGCGTCACTTCGTCGAAGGGACGCCCCAGCGTTCGGTCCCAAACCAGTTCGCTGCCTTCCATGCGGTAGCTCACAGGATCGGTGTAGGTTTCGATCACGCGGACGCGCACCGATTCACCCTCGGCGATCGGTTTTTCCAGGTCGGCCTGCACCACCACGGAATCGGGATCGGACGGCTGCGGATAATACTTCAGCTCATTGACGGACTTCCCGGTGACGTTATAGGTTTTCAACTCCTTGCCGGTGGTCAGGTCAATCACAATGGACCTGGTCACAACGCTGCCCTTGCGCACGAAGCTGTGGACGGACTTCTGGCCCGTTTTGGAGACTGTGAAATCGTGCGAAATGCGGAACTGATGCGATTCGGGCTCGAGCAGCCAGTAACGGATCTCGCGGTCCTGCTCGGCGCGATGGAACTGAGCCGAGCATGCAATTGTGAACGCCAGCGCGATCGATACCGCTTTCATGGCAGCCTCCGGGCCGCGATCTTTACCGGGAGCTGATCATGCCGGTCATTCAGCATGCTCACGCGCACGCGCCCGTCGGGTTGCGTGGATACGATGGCGGGCACCGTACACGCAGTCAGCTCATAGCCCGCGGGCAAAACCACGACGTTGCGCCGGATGCCCAGCGGCCGGTCAAACACGATGCCTCCGGCCTGCGGACCGTAGGACGCCGCGTCCTCATAAGTCTTGAAGATTCTGATGCGCGCCTGCCCGCCTTTCGGAACCGGGGCTGCGAGCGCCACTCTCAGATATTGGCCGTCGCCCGCTTTGCCGGCAGCCTTGGCGTCCACGATTTCGAACTGCAGCGGCTTGCCGGTTGCCTGGTCCAGCACGCGCTCATCGGACACCTTTGAGCCGCGCCGGATGGGATTGAAGAAGAACGGGCTGCCTTCCTCCGAGGTCGCGACGTCGTAGATTATCGCGAACCGGTGACTCTCGGGCGCTAAAAGCTCATAGACAGTGAACTCGTCCTCGGCGCGGGCGAGAAAGGATACCAGCAGCAGCAGGATGGATGCTTTCCACATGCACGCGATTCTCTCATAAAGCGAGTTACGGAGCGCGTGGCGGCGGCGACAGTGGTTTCAACCAGCGCGGCGGTTCGGCGCTCTCGGCCATCGCGATTACCGCGGCCGCCAGCATGCGATCCACGCGCGCCATGTTTTCGTAGTCGATCTTCTGCCACTCGTCTCCGGGCTGGTGATAATCGGGGAACAGATACGTCACGCTGACGGTGTGGGCCGGAACGCCTTCCTTGGCGAGCGAGTAATTGTCGCTGGCTCTGAAGAACGGATCGCTGCGCTGCTCGTTCTTGAGAACCTTTACGCCAGTGGCCCCTCCCGCCGCGACCAAAAACTCGGTAACGGTGGAATAGTCGAATCCGGTCACATTGGCGTGTCGCTCGGCGCCATCGCCATCCGTCCGTCCCAACTGCTCGAGGTTCACGTCCGCCACGGTCTTATTAAGCGGAAATACCGGATGCAGCGCGTAATAGCGCGAGCCAACCAGCCCCTTCTCTTCCCCGAAGAAGGCGGCGAACAAGATGCTACGTTTGGCGCGGCGAGGCATGCCCGCCAGCGCTCCCGCCAGTTCGACCACAGACACGGTTCCGCTGCCATCGTCGTTCGCACCGTTATAGATCCGGTCACCCTCGCCGGCGGGCTTCATTCCCAGATGATCATAATGGGCGCTTACCATTACGCAGGTCTGTTTCAGCTCTTCATCGGATCCGCGCAGCACTCCCACCACGTTTCGCGCCGTAACCTGTGTCTCAATTGGCGCCGCCAAGTGAATCGATGCCGTGGCTGGAACTCCTGGCTTTAGCGCGGCATAGAACTTGGACGCCGTCTCGCCAGACAGTCTGATTACAACCGGACCTTTGCCCTCGGGATCGTCTGGAATGCGCAGCCCAGCTGAGCTTCCTCGCGGTCCACCGGATCCCACCAGGATGATGGCTGGAATCGCTGGATCGCGAAGGGTGTTGCCCGCCGCGAAATCGCGCCGCTCGTCGATGACCACCTTGCCCGCGAGCGGCTCTCCCGCGCCCGCCTTCACTAACGGGGCGTTCAGGAGACTCAAAGCCCCCGGAGAAGTTATCGCCACGTCGTTGGCAGCCGCGGTAAAGTGCTCCTCGCCTGCCGATAGCTCAAGCGTGAATCCATCCAGGTTCGGTTTGCGCGTTACCAGGCGCGCAGTCTGAAAGTATCCGTCATCGCCGGCCGGTTCCAGTCCCGCGCGGCGGAACTGCGAGGCGATAAACTCAGCCGCGATATCCAGTCCCCGGGACGGGGTGTCGCGGCCTTCCAGTGCGTCGGATGCCAGAAAGGAAAGATTGCCGCGCAGGGAGGCCGCCGTAATGCGATCAAGAGCCGCTTCCACGCCGGGAGCAAGCGCAACCCGCGGCTGCGCAGCCAACAAAGATGTGGCCGCCAGTATACAGAGAAGACGCATTAGTTAAGCGGCTCGAAGTGTCCGAACATGTTCTGGAATTCCGGTAGGTTCGCCGGGGTTTCGTACCAGCAGACGGCCTCGAAGCGCTTCCACAAATCCAGCACTGCGGGATTCTTATGCGCGCCGGCGATGGCTTCTTGAGAAACCCATTCGAAGATCTCGACAATGACGCCATCCGCGGTCCGCATCACGATAGGGGCCCGATCGGTGACCAGGCCTTCGGCGCGCAAGGGCGGGAGATGATTGTGAACGAGATCAAGCAAGGCTTGCTCGCAACCGGGTCTCGGCTTGTAGCACGCGACAGAGATGGATCCCATGATGTGCCTCCTCCCATACGTTAACGGAATGTCAAGGCGCCGCGCCGGAGTAGCGATAGGCGCCCTCCAGCTTCACTACGTGGCCCATCCAATCCACCGGATCCCACCACACCACTTTGCGCGGCCGGATGGCCTCCACCAGATCGTCGAAATCCCAATGCAGCGCGAAACCTGGGATTACGGCGTCGTGCAGATCGCGGCTCAGCGGATTCAGAAAAGCCGGCTTCAGCGCATAGGGCGTGCGATGCAGCGTCACCTCGGCGATCCGTTCGTCCATGGCCGCCGCCATGAGCAGCCAGACTCCGGCCACGCCGTCGGCCTCGGCGCTGATTTGCGAGGGATCCACATCGGTGCGCGCGGCGATTGCGTCCACGGCGCTCAGTATGTCCTGCGCGCGCAGGATTGGGAGATTCAGGCCGATTAGCGAAGCTCGGGTGTTGGCGATCCAGTCGCCTGAGAGGAAGCGCGTTGCCGCTACAGGCAGCCCGCGGGGGCGGATTATTTGGACTATGTTTCCGGCCGTTACCAGACGCTGGGCGCGGTCGGGAATGGAGCCGCGGGTGGTGAGAAGGATGACTGCGGGGTGGCGTCCAGCGGGGGTGGCGGGGATCAGGGGAGCGGGGAGTTCCGAACGGTCAGGGGACAGGGCATGGCCCTGTGCTACCTGGAAGCGGGCTCTTAGTTCGGCGACTGTGCCGTGCGTTTTGTGAGGCTGGATCAAATCGAAGATCTCGGCGCCGCCTACCTGGCCGGTCTTGGATGCCCAGGTCGCGAACTCGGGGAGCGCCTCCAACTCTTCTTCCTTGGGAGATCCCGCACCGTCCTTGAGCCAGCGGATCATCCAAGCGTAGATTGCCTCGCGGACTTCAAGCGGCGTCCCGTGCGGGCCGGGACCTACCACCCACGACACTCGGTCCTCCGCGCCGTACAGGCGATACCATCGACGGGCCTCGTCATAGACGATGCGCGCGCCCTCGGGTGTGAAGAAATCGTCCTTGGTTGATGCGATGAGCCAAGGCTTCGGGGCGAAGAGTTCCACGTAGTCCGCCTGATCCAGACCCGCTGCCAGGAAGCCGGGCAAACTCTGCTCGGAATCGCCCACCGTTCCCCGAAATAGCACTCGAAACGAGTTCATGTAGCAAGCCGGGGCGGCCACTTTAACACGGGCGTCGAGTGCCGCGATGTAGGTGGTGAGCGTGCCGCCGCCGGAACATCCCATGACGCCGATGCGGTCCGCGTCCACCTCCGGGCGGCTAGTCAGGTAATCGAGGGCGCGCTTCGCATCCCAGATCCGATAGCGGGCGAAACTCTCGCCAATCAATTCAGCGCGCGCGCCCGCCAGCAGATGCTGCTCGGTTGCTTGCCCGATGATAGACGCGCCGAGGCGGCCATCGTAAGCCTGAACCCGCTCGCCCTGGCCGATGGGATCGTACGTCAGCACCACGAATCCCTTGCGGGCGAGGTTCGCCGCCATTTGCTGCAGCGCCGCTTTCCCCGATTCCAGATGACCCACGGGCATCAGGATTCCAGGATGACGTCCCGACGTCAGCGGACTGTACAGGTTGGCGGTGACGAACAGGCGCGGCAGGCTCTCGAAGATCAACTTATCGATGGCGTATCCGTCTCGCTCAATGCGACCCGTTATTTCGGCGTTCAGCGGGCCTGAATACTCGGGCAGACCGCCCATGAGTTCCAGCACCTTCGTCCGGACGTACTGCTTGCGCCGCTCGGCATCGGCCTGCGTTCGGATCTCCGCGATGGCAGCCTCGCGTGCGTCCAGCTGGCTCTGCGCGACGGCATCCATCCAGGCCAGCAGATCGGCGCTCGACGCCAGCCGAGTCACGGCCAGAAGCAGCCCAATTTGAAACACGCTCCGCATGTTAAATCTTAAGACTATGTACCGCATGCTGGCTGCCCTGGTTCTGTTCGGCATATCTTTCGGGTATGTCGAGGCAGCCGTGGTGGTCTACCTGCGCGACATCTACGATCCGCTGCGTCACCGGTTACATCCCGAACGCCCGCCCAACGATCTGTTTCCGCTGATATCGGTGGAACAGTTGCAGACCAGCGGACCGAATAACATGCGTCGTCTCATCATCGAGATCGGCCGCGAAGCCGCCACCATGCTGATGCTGGCTTCCATCGGACTCGCGATCGGAACCAATTTGCGGCAATGCGCCGCGGCGTTCTTCGTGGCTTTCGGCATCTGGGACATCTTCTACTACATCTTCCTCAACCTGATGATCCACTGGCCGGATTCACTCTTCACCTGGGATCTGCTCTTCTTGCTGCCGGCGCCCTGGGTGGGGCCAGTGCTCTGCCCTGTTTTGGTGTCGCTGGTCATGATCGCCTGCGGCCTCTACACGCTCCGGCAAGATGTTCGGATCGGATGGAGCCACTGGCTGGCTATTGTCGCCGGCGGCTTAATCATCATCGCCGCATTCCTGTGGGACACGCGCGCACTGGCCGCCGGCGCAGTACCCACGCACTTCCCCTGGCCTGTTTTTGCCGCCGGGCTGCTCATTGCGATACTGGGTTTCCTGACCGCAGCACGCCGTCCAGGATATCGGGAATCTCGAACACCGCGCGATTCGTGACGGCAGCCGCATTGGCGCGGAAGCGCGCGAAATTCGCAGGCTCCAGCAGTTCCTTCAGCCCCGCGGCGATTTCGCGGAAGCTGTCCAGGACCACGCCCACTTGCTGTTCGCGTACCCAGTCCGCGTTGTAGCGTTCCTGCGGGAGAGTCCACGCGTTCCGCTCCACCAGCACGGGCAGCTTCATAGCCAGCGCCTCGCTGATGCTGCCTGGTCCCGGCTTGCCGATGAAGAAATCCGAGAGATGCATGAAGTACGGAATCTCCGAGGTGAAGCCCTCGACGCGCATGGGAAAGCCCGGGCGCAGTGCCTCCAATCGCGATTTCAACGCCGCGTTGCGGCCGCAAATCGAGATCAGCTGCAGCTTCAGCCCGGCGGCGGCCACCATCGGCGGGATCTTCAACATCCAATGCGACCCCTCACCGCCGAAGAGCACCAGCCCGGTGGGCAAGTCCGGATCGAGCCCCAGCTTCCGGCGTTCCTCGCGGCGGTCGCCGGTCACCGGATCATAGAACCTGGGCCGCAAGATCATTCCCGAAGTCGCGAACACGCGATCCTCCGGGTACCCCAAGGCGCGCGCCTGCTCCACCGCTTTTTGTGTGCCACAGATCAAGTACTGCTCTTGCCGCTCCATCCAGAAGTGCGGGGGATAATCGGCGAAGTCAGTCAAAATGGTCACATACGGCGTAGCCGGACTCACAGCTCGCAAGCTCTCGAACATCGCACGATTGAAATTGGGGACCAGCGAAACCACCATGTCCGGCCTGGCCTGCTTCCAATATTGCTTCAGTAGCCGCACCTGCGAGCCGTGATAGAGCCGGATGATCGCGTGCATGGCCACCAGCATCTGCGGCGACCCCAGGGTCCAGCCCTTCTTCAGGAATAGATTGTACACATCCTCCATGCGGATGCCCGTGAGCTTGCGGAAGACGTCCAGCGGGTCCAGAACTTCCTGCAAGTTCATCAACCGGACGTCCCAGCCGCGGTCCCGCCGCTCGATCACCGCCTTCAACGCATTGGCGGCGCTGCGATGGCCGCCGCCGGCTTCGAAGTAGACAAACTCAATTCGCACGTAGAGTCCAGTGTGTCACGGCCAGGCGAGTGCCGCATGCCCTCGGGCGCTACACTCGAAGCAGTGCCCATGCGAGGTTTCATCCACCGGCGCGATCACAACATGATGCGCCGCGCCAATAACTGGCCCGCGCCGCGCTGGATCCGCGTATACGCGATAGCGGCCTCGCGCTTGGGCGATGGATGGATCTGGCTGGCGATGGGGCTGGTGCTGCTGGCGTTCGGCGGCGCGGAACGGATTGAGGCCATCGCGTCCGCCGTGATGGCCTCGGCAGCCAGCGTGATGCTGTTTAACCTGCTCAAGCGTGTCACCGGCCGGCAGCGTCCTTGCGACATCGAGCCGCATTGCTGGGCAACGCTGCTGCCGCCCGACCGGTTTTCGTTCCCATCCGGGCACACCATGACCGCATTCGCGGTGACCGTCGCAGTGTCGCTCTACTATCCCGCCTGGAGTTTTGGGCTGCTATTTTGCGCGTTTTCCATAGCTGTTTCTAGAATTCTGTTGGGCATGCATTTCCTGAGTGACGTCGCGGCGGGGGCGTTGCTGGGAGCGGCGCTGGGGTGGGGTTCGTATTTTATGTTTGCTTAAGGGCTGACCGGCGTCTGGGATTATTTGACTGTTAGATGGCATTTTGGGTACCATGAAATCACTCGTTGTACCCATGAAACACATTATTGTCTCCGCTTTTCTTTCCCTTTTTCTCGTGGTTCCGAGCTATAGCCAGCTCTATACCATCACCACCGTGGCCGGTACCGACCGGGTTATGAAGGGCCAACCGGCACTCCGTGCTCCGTTGCGAGATCCGCGCTCGGTAACGGTAGATCGCGCCGGAAATTATTACATCGCCGATGCCAGCGATAATCGCATCCGGCGCGTCGACCCGAACGGAATTATCAGTACTTTCGCCGGCACCGGCGAACAGGCTTTTAACGGCGACCGCGGCCCTGCTACGTCAGCGGCTTTGAACGGACCGTTTGATATTGCGTTTGACGGTTTCGGCAATGCTTATATATCAGACCATAGCAACCGCCGCGTTCGGTGGCTCCCGACGGCACCATCACCACCTTTGCCGGGAACGGCAACGGGGGATCCGGCGGCAACGGGGGCAAGGCCACGCTGGCGCAAGTCACGCCGGAAGCCGTGGCGACTGACCGGCAGGGTAACGTATACATCTCCGATCTCAACGCCGTGATCCGAAAAGTGGATACCGGCGGCACCATCACCACCATCGCCGGAACCGGAACGCCGGGCTACAGCGATGGTCCGGCACTCTCGGCTCAAATTGGCCTGGTGACCAGCATCGTTGTGGATGATGCCGGCAATATTTATCTGGCCGACATTGCTAATTTCCGTATTCGCAAGATCGATACCGCCGGAATGATGTCGACATTCGCGGGCAGTGGCGAGTTCGGTTTTGTAAATGACGGCGTCACCGCGACCCAGGCCCTGATGATTCCGGTGGGGCTTGCGCTGGATGCGAATAACAATCTGCTGCTTTCGGACTTTAACCTGGACCTGGTTCGGCGCATCAATCTGACATCTCGAATTATCGATACCATCGCCGGAAACGGCACCACGGGCTACTCCGGGGACAACGGGCTCGCTCTGCGCGCCCAGTTGGACGCGCCCGCCGGTCTCGCCGTAGGCGCGGATCAATCCGTGTATATCGCCGACCGCTTCAACCAGCGCATCCGGCGCGTAGCAGCCAATATTATCTCCACAGTTGCAGGCACCAATTCGCAGGATTACGGCCCAGCTACGTCGGCTTTCCTGGACATGCCGGGAGGCATCGCGATCGGCCCCAACAATCAGATCCTGATCGCGGATACGAATAATGCCGAAGCTCGGGTGTTCACGCCGGGCGGCACCATCACGCCCCTCGGGCAATTCGCCGGATCCCATCCGCTGGCTGCCGCTGTCGATCGCACGGGTAACTTCTTCGTCAGCACGGACGAGCCTCGAGTCCTCAAAATCACCCCGGACAACATGACCACGGTGGTCGCCGGGAACGGGACGGATGGGTACACCGGCGACAACGGACCAGCCACT
Source organism: Acidobacteriota bacterium (assembly GCA_030776455.1). Lineage (GTDB taxonomy): Bacteria > Acidobacteriota > Terriglobia > Bryobacterales > Bryobacteraceae > JALYHQ01. The sequence continues at coordinate 24,637 of JALYHQ010000168.1, forward strand.
GCGGCCACCATTGGAATACCCACAGGCATTGCGGTGGATGGCGCCGGGAACCTGTATATCACCGATATCGAGAACAGCCATATTCGCAGGGTGGACGCCGCAACCAAGGCAATTACGACTGTCGCGGGCGGCGGAAACTTCCAGTTCTCGGGCGACAACGGCCCGGCCACGGCAGCCGGCCTCGATCCCATTGACGTCGCGGTGGACGCCAAGGGCAACCTCTTTGTGGCCGACCAGTTCAACGATCGTATCCGCAGGATCGACGCTCTCACCGGGATCATCACCACGGTGGCGGGCGATGGGACCATGGGCTATTCCGGCGACGGCGGGCTAGCGACCAAAGCGCAACTTAACGACCCGACGGGGATTGCGGTGGACGCCGCAGGCAACCTCTGGATTACCGATCGACACAATGGAGTTATCCGGCGCGTCACGCCCTCCGGGGTGATCGTTACCGTCGCCGGAAACGGGATGAGACATCCCGCTACGGGAGATAACGGACCAGCGCTGAAGGCGCAGTTCGATCCGTTGCGCACGGCGATGGATCCGGCGGGGAATATCTATATCAGCGATGTTGGAAACGATCTGATACGGCGTCTGACGCCCGTGCCGCTCACGGGAGCGACCTTTACCATTGTTAGCGGAAACAATCAGAGCGCAACAGCGGGCACGGCGCTATCGAAGCCGGTGGTACTCAAGCTGGTGACCTCGGCGGGCGTTCCGATACCTGGAATTGAGATTACGTTCACGGTTTCTCCAACCGGATCCGCCACGTTGAGTCCAGCTTCCGTTTTCACGGTGGCCGACGGCACCGCGAGCGTGAATGTGACGCTCGGCAACGCTACCGGAGCGGTTACCATCACGGCCACGGTTGCGGGATTGCCCGCGATTGCGATCGGGGCCGCGGCTATATCGCCCACCGCGCCCAGGATCGGCTCCGGCGGCGTGGTGAGCGCGGGACTAAGCACGCCGGTGGTGAAGCCTCTAGCCGCAAACGGCATCGCGTCGATCTTCGGCGAGAAATTCGCGGCGCCCGGAACTGCGCGCCAGATAAGCCCAGCGGATCTGGTGAATGGTCGCATCCCGACGAATTTCGCCGGCGTGTGTGCCGAGTTCAACGGCGTACGGGCGCCGATTCTGGCTGTGTTCGCGGGACAGCTCAATGTACAAGTTCCCGCCGTGACTCCGGGTACGGCTTCGGTGCAGGTATTCGCGAATTGCGGGTCGGCCAATGAGGAGAAGAGCGGCCTGGAGCCCGTTACGATTCAGGCGCGCAGTCCGGAGTTCTTTTACTTTACCCACGGGGCGGATGGGCGCGCGACGATCGCGGCTATCGACGCGATTACTGGGGTATTCATTGGTGCACCGGGCCTGATTCCCGGCGCTACCACCGTGCCGGCGATGCCCAATGAGATTCTGACGCTGTTCGCTACTGGGTTCGGGGCCACAAATCCCACGTTCGCGGCGGGAGAATTGCCGACGCCTCCGGCGCAGGTGACGGCTACGGCTTCCATTACGATCGGCGGCGTGCCGCTGGCGGCCGCGGACATTCTGTATGTTGGGATCACGCAGTTTGCGGGGCTGTATCAGATCAATTTGCGGGTTCCGGATGCGGTGCTGGATGGCGATCAGCCGGTGGTGGTGACGTTGGAGGGCGCGTCGTCGCCGGTGACTGCGTTTATTACGGTGCGGCGGTGAGGTTACCAATCTGTCCCACATGGACCGATTGGAAGAGGCCTTCGGCCATCCACTCTTTGAACCACTCGAAGAGCTGGGATTCGCGGGCACGAACTTGCTGGATGGACTCGCCTAGTGTTTTGCCGGATGCCAGTGCGGTTAGCAGGTTATAGGCCGGCTCGGTCAGGTCCAGCCGGTGGACGTCGTAATTGTGGCGGTACGCCACCAGCCAGGTTTTGCGCTTTCGAATAGCGGGGCGTTTGCAATCGTCCATGGCCCATGACACGAACTGGCTCACGGGGTAATTGTATTCCAGCAGCTTGAACGGGCCGATAGGTTTCAAAACCGCGTGCTCCCAGGAGTCGGGGGGCACGGCTTCAATCTGCGCCTGAGTGAGGCACGGGGTTTCATCGGCGTCGAAGATCAGCGTGAGCTCCAGCTCCAGGCGGACCAGCTCACGGCAAAATTCGGGTTTCGGGATATCGTCGATCCCGTCGACGAACTCAGGCACGTGGTCGCCGAGGCGATTGAGCGTGTAAGTGCGCGAGGGATACCGGTCGGCGTAGCGGGCTACGAAGCGAGTGAATCCGTCGGGTCCCAGATGGCGGGCCAGCGCCGGGTAATCCACTTCCAGAGCCTCTTCCAGGCGCAGCAGGTACATCTCGCGGTAAACGTCCAGGCGCTCCAGCGGGGTCATGGTGGCCGACGGCTTCACCATGCGGTTGGCGTCGGCCAGGGGGATCTCGGCTTGGGCGCGCTCGGAAGCTATGGCCTCTTCGCAGGTGCCCTGATTCACGATCAGAGCCTGCATCCAGCTCTGAATTTTATTGAGGCCCGGATCAGTCGCCATAGGCCGCAACCTGTTCAAGCTCCGGCTGCGCCGGCTGTTCGCGGTATTTCCGGGCTTTGAGCGCCTCGGCGTGCACGATTTCGAACTCCGGTATGGAGGCGTCCCATTCCAGCAGCGTCGAGATGCCACCCATGCGTTGGTATGTGTGGCGGTACAAATCCCACACGGTGTCGATGACGTAATCGCTGTGGGTGTCCAGGATGTACGTGCCTTTGTGGGTGTGGCCCGCGAGGTGGATCTGGATCACGCGATCGGCGGGGATTTTGTCGATGTAAGCTTTGGGATCGAAACCATGATTGAAGGAGCTGACGTAGACGTTGTTCACGTCGAGCAGCACGCCGCAATCGGCCTCTTCAGCCATGGTGGCTATGAAATCGCATTCCTTCCACGTGGAGACGCTGAATTCGAGGTAGGTAGAGGCGTTCTCGAGAGCGATGGGACGCTCCAGGTAATCCTGAATGGTCTTTACACGCTCAATGGTGTAGCGCAAGCTTTCATCCGTGTAAGGCATGGGCAGCAGATCGTGGACGTTCAGACCACTGACTCCGGTCCAGCACAGGTGATCCGACACCCAGCGCGCGCCGATGCGCTTGTCGAGCGCCTTCAGCTTGCGCAGATACTCGAAGTCAATGGGATCCTTGCTGCCTACGTTGAGCGAGACGCCGTGCAGAACCACAGGGTACCGTTCCGCGATCTGATCCAGAATCCACAGCGGGCGGCCGCCAGTGTCCAGATAATTTTCGGAAAGGATTTCAAACCAGTCGATCTTGGGGCGATTCTGCAGGACATGGTCGTAGTGGACAGTGCGCAGCCCGATTCCAAAGCCCAGATCCGGATAACCCCAGCGATTTGCCATTCGATTTACTCCTCAATCAACTACGCGTGTCAGGCGCCGGTTCCAGCTTGAGCCAGCGGATCAGGAAGCGGTCCAGACTAACGGGTCCTGGCCCGTAAAAGACCAGCCAACCTAAGGATATCAACAATACGAAGGGGGCGACATCAGTCAGGCCGTCGGGAAACTTGGCGATCAGGTTGGCTTTGTCGGCCGTCATCAAGGCCACCAGCATGGACGCGGAAAGCAACAGCGAAAAGATGCGGGTTCCCAATCCGAGAATGATACAGATGCCACCCACGAATTCAAGCCCGGACACAAAGGCGGCATTCGCGGCGGGGAACGGGATACCGAGGTCCGTGAAGAAGCCGGTGACCTTGGTCAGGTCCGCGAGCTTGCCTCGGCCGGTGTAGAAAAAAGTGATGCCGACGAAGAGCCGGGTTACCAATGGCGCCAGAAATTGCAGCGACGCCGCGGCGCGCAAACCGAGCCGGGCCACCCGCTGGATAAGATTGTCGTGAGATTGGGGTTCAACGCTCAGAGGAAGGACTCCTTACGAGCAGAAAGGCTCGCCGCGGGCGTAACGGCCCGCGGCGAGAAATAACGATACCAGCCCGGTTTCCCGGACCAGCCATTTACTTCTTGTGGTCCGCGGGTTGGGGAACCTTGCAGCCACCCTTGCCCTTGCAAGAATTCTTGCCGGCGCAGCCGTTGTCGCCAGGCGTGCAGCCACCCTGGCCCTTACAAGCGTTCTTGCCCTTGCAAGCGTGCTTGTGGACCTTGGCCGGCTTGACCTTGGCGGGCTTGGCGTCGTCCGCGAACAGCTTCGAACCCGCGGCGAGACCAGCCGCGACAGTTCCAATTGCCAACGCAAATTTTCTGCGATTCATCAACTGCCTCCATATAGGCCGAGTCGGCCTTCACTGAGTAATAGTTTCGACCGGCGCAACCGATAAGCTACGCCTTGTCATCTTCTCCAATAACGTATCCCAAAACGATGCCGGATTGATCCCATGAAAATGTTTTTTTTTCTTAATCTAGAATGACAAGACGACGTTACGAGCTAAAGAATCAGTGAGATGTGCCGGTTAACGTCGGGTACAACTTGAAGATCGAGGTTTTAATGCAAATCGGGGAAATTGAAGGGAGCGAAGTGGGGCGGCAGGTACATTTTTGCCGCCCCTTCCGCTACTGGCAGATTTCTTACTTCTTGGTCAGGTGAGCCGGGTCGCAGCCGCCCTTGCCCTTGCAGGAATTCTTGCCGGCGCAACCGTTATCGCTTTCCTTGCAGCCGCCCTGGCCCTTGCAAGCATTCTTGCCTTTGCAATCGTGCTTGGCAGCCTTCTTCTTCTTGGCCGGAGCCGGCGGCGCGTCATCCGCGAACAATTTGGAACCCGCAGCGAGACCAGCCGCGACGGTCCCGATCGCCAATGCAAACTTTCTACGATTCATGAACTGCCTCCATTTGAATTAGGCCCCACTTTGGCCTCAGCCCAGTATACCCGACGCACGTGCAACTTTTCAGAGCCGCGCCCAAAGGAAGCGGTCCGCCCGCTGATGAGCGTGTCCATAACCGCTCTGTGGGGCAGGATAGTATCCTGCGGCCGATTAGCAATCGGCCTCTGGCAGGCGAAACCGCCTGCCCCACAACCCGGACCAATTGCATTCCTCAAGAGCGGGGACTGCCGATGCGCGCGCCCAAGCAAAACAGTCATACTCGAAAGGGTATGAAGCGGGACTTCTATATTGACGGCAAGTGGCAATCGCAGACAGATGGAGGCTCGATCGACGTTCTCTCGGCGTCCACCGAGGAAATCATAGGGACGGTTTCCGAGGGATCGGCGGCGGATGTCGATAGCGCCGTGCGGGCCGCGCGGCAGGCATTCCCCGGCTGGAGCGAAACAGCGCCCGCCGAACGATCCGTCTGGCTGGAAAAACTCGCAGCCGCGTTGAAGGAACGGGCAGGCGACATCGCTAAGACCATTGCTCAAGAAGTGGGCTCGCCTATTTCGATGGCCACCAGCATCCAGGCCGGGCTTCCGGTAGCCATAACCCAGTCATACGCGGCTCTGATCTCAACGTTTGCCCTGGAGCAGCAAATCGGCAATTCGCTGGTGGTGCGCGAGCCATATGGCGTGGTGGGGGCGATTACGCCGTGGAATTATCCGCTGCATCAGATCATGGCCAAGGTGGCGCCGGCGCTGGCCGCGGGTTGCACGGTGGTGCTGAAGCCGAGCGAAGTGGCGCCGCTGAACGCGTTTCTGCTCGCGGAGGCCTGCGAGTCCATCGGTCTGCCTGCGGGGGTGTTGAACATTGTGACGGGATACGGACCGGGCGCGGGAGAAGCGATTGCGGCGCATCCGGGGATCGACATGGTGAGCTTTACAGGATCGCTGCGGGCGGGACGGCGCGTAGGCGCGCTGGCGGCGGAAAGCATCACGAAAGTGACGCTGGAGCTGGGGGGCAAGTCGGCATTCGTGGTGCTGGATGACGCGCCGTTCGATAAGGCGATTCCAGCGGGGGCGCGAAACGCCATGCTGAATTCGGGGCAGACCTGCTCGGCGTGGACGCGCATGGTGGTTCCCCGGGCGCGGCAGCAGGAAGCGATCGATCTGGCGGTGCAGGCCATCCAGGGGCTGAAGCTGGGCGATCCGCTGGATCCCGCGACGCGGCTGGGTCCGCTGATCTCGGCAACCCAGCGCGAGCGCGTGGAAGGTTACATCGGCAAGGGTCGCGCCGAAGGGGCCAGGCTGGTGGCGGGCGGCGGACGTCCGGCGGGGTTCTCGCGAGGCTATTACGTCGAACCCACCGTATTCGCGGACGTGGCGTCCGGCATGACCATCGCGCAGGAAGAGATTTTCGGGCCGGTGCTTTCGATTCTTCCGTACGACACCGAAGAAGAAGCTATCGGGATCGCCAATGACACGATCTACGGGCTGGCGGGCGGCGTGTGGTCGGGGGATGCGGATCGGGCGCTTCGGGTGGCGCGCAAGATGCGCACCGGGCAGGTAGACGTAAATGGCGGACGCTACAATCCGCTGGCGCCGTTTGGCGGGTACAAGCAATCGGGCATCGGGCGGGAGCTGGGCGCATTCGGACTGGAGGAGTATTTCCAGATCAAGTCGATCGCGCGCTAGGGCTACACGCCGCCGTTGTTCTTGGCGTCATAAACAATCAGGAGCCTATGCTCATCCGAATACTGCCTGGCTTCCTCGGTGCAGTCTGCGCGGCGTTCGCGCAAAACGATCCAGCGCCGGTAGTCACCATCGCACCCCCGGCGCCCCGGACCGCGATTGAGGACTTCCTGGCGCGCAAGGATGGAATCATCGCCAAGGAGTTTCACCTGCTGGGCCGAGTGGCGGAGATCCGAGTGGAGACGCTGATTCTCTCGCAACCGGGGAAAGAAGGGCCGCGGCCGCGCGGGCTGCGTATTCTGATCATTCGGGAGCCGGTCCCGGTGGGAGCGAAGATTGCACTGGTGGATATGGATGAATTGGACGGACTCTCGCGGGCGCTGAACTATATGCTCAATGCGATTGCCGAGTGGCAGGGTTCGAGTCGCGATTATACGGAGATGGTGTTCAGCACGCGCGGCGATCTGCAGGTGGGCTTCACCATTACGTCGGGCAAGCTGCAGACTTTTGTGAGGACGGGAGCGCTGGGGTCGACGGTGATTACGATGATGGATCGGGATCGGATTTCGGCGTTGCGAGAGCTGATTGAGCAGGGGCGGGAGTATCTGGCGGCGCAGCGGCGCTGACAGGCAAGGATGCCTGTCCTACATGTACTCAGGGACTGTGATGCCCAGGACGCTCAGCGTGGTCTCGAGTTGGGAACGGAAATAGTTGGTCATCCACAGCAAGAACACGCGCTTCTCCGGGTTTTCTTCTTGCAGTACGTGGTAGCCGTGGTAGAAATTGTTGAACGCTTGCGCCAGCTGGAAGGCGTAGCGCGCGACGTGGGCGGGCTCGCCGGAAGCGGCCGCGCCCGCGATGGCCGACTCGGCCTTCGAGACGGCCAGCAGCAATTGCCAGAAGTCTTCGGACTCAAGCTGGCGCGCGAGCGCGTCGCGGTTTAGCGCGGCGCTGAAATCGGGGATGGTCTGGCCGCGTTCGGCGAGCTTGCGCAGGATGTTGCGGGCGCGCACGGCCGCGTATTGGACGTAGGGGCCGGTCTCGCCTTCAAAACTCAAGGCCTCCGCGAAATCGAAGACGATGATCGTATTGCGCGTGAACTTGAGCATGAAGTAGCGCAGCGCGCCGATGGCGATCTGGCGTGCGACGCTACGCCGCTCTTCCGGAGGCGCTTCAGGATGCCGTGAATCCACTTCCTCGACCGCCTTGTCGATTAGCTTGTCGATCAGGTCATCCGCTTTGACGCCCAGTCCCTTGCGCCCGGACACTTCAATGTAGGGACGGCGCTTGTCTTCCTCCGACAGCTCGAGGCCCATCTCGACGCACGTGGCCGGCGATAGAACCACCATTTCGTATGAGAAATGAATGGAACGCGCGGCCTGATCCGGATAACCGAGCGCCTTCAGCCCGGCTACCACGACGTCCTGCAAGTAGCTCTGGCGCGAATCGATGACGTTGTAAACAGGGTCGCCGTGTCCGAAGGCGGGCGCGGCGCTGTCTTCCGCCGGTTGATCGGTGGTGGACCAAACTTCGTGACCGCCGGGATACTTCAGCCAGGGACGGTAGTAGAAATCCTTGCCCAGCAATCCGAATTTCCAGAGCTGGTAGGCGATGTCCTTCCCGACATAAGTCACCGTGCCGTTCGAGCGCACGATTACCTTGCTGTCTTCCTCGCCTGCATTTTCCGAAAACGCCGAGCCCGCCATCACCCAGCAGCCCTTGTTCTTGCCTTCGTTCTCGAAATAGATGGCTTTGCGCTGCTTGAGCTGTTCGAAGGCGGTCGCCCAGAATTGCAAGTGCAGAATCTCGCTCTCACGAGGGAGCACGTCGTACTGGATATTCAGACGCAGCATAGTGGCCAGATGGGCATTCACAATCGCGTCGGCGATGATGTGGGCCAGCTCGGCCACATCGCCCGTTCCGGCTTCAATCGCGTGAAGAGTTTGGGACCGGAGGGCGAGACGGGCGCGGTCTTCCTCGAACCAGGCCGACGTGCGCGCATACACATCCCAGCAGAGGTAATCGAACGGGCGATCTTTGGACGCAATCAGCGCTAGGACATCGGCCGGCGTGCGCTTTTCGAGATGCTCGAAGCCAACCACCACGTCGGCGACCTGCACGCCCGTGTTGTCGATGTAATTCTGTACCTCGACGCGATGGCCGGACGCGCGCAGCATGCGGACAAAGGTATCGCCCAGGATCGCGTTGCGGAGATGGCCGATATGAGCGGCCTTGTTGGGATTGATGTTGGTATGCTCGACGATGATCTTGCCAGGTTTCGACTCACCGGCGGCGGCGCCGTGCAAGGCGGCAAGACCGTACGCTCCGCGATCGAGGCGCACATTGATGTAGCCGTTACCGGCCACTTCCAGGCTCGCGACGCCGTCCACGGTGCCCAGTTCAGCTACCAGTTCGGCGGCGATCGCCTTAGGCGGCTTCTTCAACTGGCGGGCGAGCTGAAAAGCGACGGGTATTGCCAGTTCGCCAAATGCCGACTGCTTGGGCTGTTCGAGCGCAACGGAAAGTTCCACGCCGTAACGCGTGCGCACGTGGTCCGACACGCGGCGCGCCAATACATTTTCGAGAAGATGAAACACGTCTTTCCAGTATGCCGGAACCGGGGCCGCTATAATGAAGATGTGCCTAAAGTTACGATTGACGGGAAGACCGTGGAGTATGAGCAGGGCAAGCTGCCCTACCACGAGCACGGGAAACCGGAATCGCTGCTGGATGTCTGCCTGAACTTCGGCATCCATCTGGAACACGCCTGCGGCGGCAACAACGCCTGCACCACCTGCCATGTGATTGTGAAGAACGGCCTGGAGAATCTGTCCGAGATGGATGACGATGAGGCGGACCGGCTGGATATGGCCCCGGGTCTCACGTTGCGATCGCGGTTAGGCTGCCAGTGCGTGGTTCAAGGGGATGTGGTGGTGGAGATTCCGTCCTGGAATCGGAATTACGTGAGCGAGGGCGGCGGGTCGATGAATTTAGGCGATGCGATTCCAGCTGGGAAGCGCTAGGTCTACTTAGCCTTCATCCACAAATCCAGAAATTGATCCACCTGATCGGCGCTTAGAACGGCGTTTACCTGAACCCGTTCCCTATCCTGCGAGGTCTGGATCTCATCATACAACTTTAGTAGCTCGGGGCGGTTGTCGGGAGTGCTCAAGCGGCCCATTCCTACTATGCCTTTCACGGTGTCTTTCAGGCGTTTGGCATCGCGCTCGGTGCGGCAATCGGCTTGCGCCTGCAAGTCGAAGCCGGTTTTGAGGTCAATGCCAAAAGTCGCGCTGTCGATGCCTTTGAAGATTTGCAGAATGTTGCCGAGATTTGTGTTTGGATCGATTCCGATGTTCAGATCGCCGAAGCCGCCGATAAAAACACCCCAGATTTGATCGGCGCCGCTGATCCGACGCACTTTCTCTAAGAGCGCGGGGGAAAGGCCGTGGGGACCGTGATCTCGCTGGTCAATGAGTGCGCGCAAGGCGGGCGTGGGGCCGGCGGCGGCAGTGGTGGAATTCAATAGCAGGACTGCGCCGCGCTCATTGCCGAACAGGTGGAAGCCCTTGTAGTCGAAGGGTGGGGCGACATCGGCCTGGAACTTGGGTTCCTTGGCGCGAACCAGCAGCACGGTGGATTTCCCGGTGGAATAGAACAAGAGCTGGTGGATATCCTGGCGCGGGTCGAGACCGGTCTTGTGGGTGAAGTCGGTGAGCGCGGGGAAATCTACTTTGCTGAGATGCTTTTGCCAGGCCGGAGAGGCGCGCATGGCATCGACGTTGAGACCGGCGGCGAAGACGGCGTCTTGGGGGACCAGGGGGGCGAGGACGGGGTCGGGGGTGATCGAGGTGGAAGGCTTGACGGAGCAGGACACCAGGACCAGTGGAATTAAGAGCGGGGTCAGGGGACACCGCGCGGACCACAGCGTCCGCCCCACTTAGAAGTCCCTCCGGTGGAAGATCCAGAGGGCCACCCCGAGGACGATGGCGGCGAAAATTGAGGATGTCCAGACCGGCATGTAGTCATCAACAGAACCTTTGTTGATGGTGTCGACGGCCATGCGGCCCAGGTCATAGATTTTCGGAAGTGAGTAGTACAGCGTGCGCCACACATTTCGCGACCATTCCGAGGACAGGAGCTTCAGCATGATGGTGGTTTGTCCAAGAATTGCGCTTAGCAGCATGAGCGCGGCGCTCACCATGGTGGCGAGCGCGGCGCTCTCGAATATCACACCGACCAGTACCACCACCGTGAGCAGCACCGCGAAGGCGAACATGGTGACTGGGATGGTGATCAGGAAGCTGGGCCGCCAGATGCCGGTCTTGATTCCCAGAATGGTCCAGACACCCAGTACCAGCCATGCGGTGTTGCAAGTGACCACCAGTACGTTGCCCAGGTAGCGTCCTAGCAGAATGTGCGTGCGCGAAACAGGTTTTGAGAGCAGCAGCTCGATCCGGCCGGGCTCGAGCACGCTCGGGATCAAGCCCGCCGAGGCGAAGGACGACAGGAACAAGCCCCAGGTAAACAAAAAGCCCGCGATAAACGCGTAGACGCCGCGCACCCAGCGGTCGGCGTCGATGGAACGGTCCACTGTGCGGCCGATGAGCGAGACCGTGGCCATGGCTCCTTCCACCACGTCGATCTTCAGCAGAAAGAGGAAGAACAGGATCATCAACGTGGAGAGCCCGAAGAGTCCCCAGAAGATTTTGCGGGCGAAAGCTTCGCGAAACGTATCGCGAATCAGAGCGATGGTAGCGGTCAATGAGCGCCCCCGGGGTCGACAGTCTTGAGAAACACTTCCTCGAGCGTGCTGGTGGTTGGCACCAGCGCCTCAATCTCGCAGTGTTCGGCGCGCAGCAAGTCCAGGGCGGAGTTGGCTTGCTCGCGAGTACCGAAATGATATTCCGCAATTCCGTCGCGAGTGGAAGCCCCGGCGGCGCGCAGGCGCAATTCCTCGGCGAGCCGATCGGGCACCCCCGCCGCAGCCAGGCGGTAACCGCGGCCTGACGTAAGATCCTTTACGGTGCCTTGCAGGGCGACTTTTCCTTTGTGCAAAATCGCGACTTCGCGGCAGAACAGCTCCACCTCAACCAGCAAATGCGAATTGATGAAAATGGTGACGCCCTTTTCCTCGAGTTCGCCAAGAATCTCGCGGATGTGGCGGCGGCCCACGGGATCGACGCCATCGGAAGGCTCGTCGAGGATCAACAGATCGGGAGAATGGATCAGCGCCTGGGCGAGTCCCAGCCGCTGCAACATGCCTTTGGAGTACTTGCCAATGCGGACGTCGCCCCAACGGTCCAAGCCGACGCGGTCAAGCAGCTCGGGGATGCGCTTCTTGCGCGTGGCTTTGTCGACACCGGAGAGCCCAGCGTAAAAGTCGAGCATTCCGGCACCGGTGAAATAAGTAGGAAAGCGGTGGTTCTCGGGGAGGTACCCGATGGGCCGGCGCGCTTCAGCCTGGGCGACAGTGCGGCCAAAGACGCTGGCGCTTCCCGCGGTGGGATGAACGGCCGAGAGCAGCATCTTGACGAAAGTGGTCTTCCCCGCCCCGTTCGGACCTAGCAGGCCGAAGGTTGTGCCGCGCGCCACCTGCAGGGAGATGCCATCCACGGCGCGCACTTCGCGCCGGCTCCAGCGAGTGCGAAAGATTTTGGCGAGGTCCGCGGTCTCGATGGCGAATTCAGCCGGCATCAAGACCAGGATACGCGGATCAGGGCTGTGTTTGTTCCGTGGGGGGAACCGCTTGCTTCAAACGCTTGCGTTCGGCTCGCGCCCACTGATAGATCACATCGACTTCGGCATCGGAGAGCCCGGACTCCGGATGTAAGCGAAGATATCTGGGAAGCGGCATCTCGCGACTCCGCACCATGGCCGATAGCTTCGTCAGGACTTCCACGCGAGTCGCGGTGTCGTACTGATCCCAATGGGACAGATTCATATGGCTGCGCCCCTGCTGCACGTCCTTCTCGATGAGCCAGGACATGGGCGCGACGTAGCTATACCAGGGCCAAACGGTCTTTTCGGAGTGGCAATCCTGACAAGATCGCTGGACAATCTGAAGGACCGCGCCACTCACTTCGGAACCCGCGAATAGCGGCCCGTCTGAAACATTCTTCTTCATTTCGCCCGACGGATGAACCAGAACCGACGCGAGTACGGCTCCCATTACAACAACGATTACCAGTTTCGTCATCAAACCGGTGGACTCCCAGAACATCGGGCTTATTCCCACGGGAATAAACGCGCGGCCGGCTGAGTCTCCACAGTGAAGGAGACAGCAATTGTCCAAAGACATTCTGCATGACCATAACGGCGACGGCATTGACCGCCGCGGATTTCTGCAGTGCATGGCCTGGGCCGGCACGGGCGTGCTATGGAGCATCGGGGGTGGCGTCGCCAGCTCGCAAGCATTCGGCCAGAACGCAGCCGGCGCAAAAGGCGCGCTTAATTTCGTGCAAATCAGCGACAGCCACATTGGATTCAACAAGCCCGCCAATCCGAATGTCGCAGGCACGCTGCAAGCCACCGTTGACAAGATCAACGCGCTCGAAACGCCGCCCGACTTCATCATTCATACCGGCGATCTGACGCACCTGTCCAAACCGGCGGAATACGACACCATGGATCAAATCCTGAAGCGCGCTAAACAGAAGCAGATCCACTATGTGCCCGGCGAGCATGACGCGTCGGCGGACGACGGCAAGCAGTATCTGGAGCGCTACGGCAAAGGCACGCAGGGCCGAGGCTGGTACAGCTTTGATCACAAGGGCGTCCATTTTGTGGGCCTGGTGAACGTCGGCGCCCAGGAAGGTCTGGGGAAATTGCGCGCCGATCAGCTGGAGTGGCTCCAGAAGGATCTCAAGGCACGCACTTCCAGCACGCCTATCGTCGTATTCGCGCACATTCCCCTCTGGACGGTCTATCCGGATTGGGGTTGGGGCACGGAAGACAGCGAGCAGGCGCTGGGATACCTGAAACGCTTCGGATCGGTGACCGTGCTCAATGGTCACATCCATCAAGTGCTGCAGAAGGTGGAAGGCAACGTGATGTTCCACACCGCCCGCTCAACGGCGTTTCCTCAACCGGAACCTGGAAAAGCGCCCGCGCCCGGACCGATGAAGGTGCCCGCGGAGCGCCTTCGCAGCGTGCTCGGCATCACCAACGTCAGCTATGTCCGCGGCAATCACAGCCTGGCCGTGGTGGATAGCGCGCTGGCCGCGCCGGATCAGGCATAGGTGCGCGGCATGAAAATGACTCGGACTCCCGGCAGGATTGCGGCCACGGCGGCCGGCTGCCTCTTCGCAATCATCGCGGTTTTCACGCTGCCCGAGCCGGGGAAAGCGGAAGGCGCCGCGCGCGGTAAAGAAGTCTTCGAAAAGCGCTGCGGCGGCTGCCATTCGCTGGATCGCGACAAGGAAGGTCCCCGGTTACGCGGCGTCTATGGACGCGCAGCCGCCTCGGTGGAAACTTTCAAGTACTCAGATGCGCTGAAGAAAACCCACATCACCTGGAATGCCGAATCCCTGGACAGCTGGTTACAGGATCCCGACAAGGTAGCGCCCGATAATGACATGGCCTTCCATCTGCCGAACGGCGACGAGCGGCGCGCGGTAATCGCGTATCTGAAAGAGTCCGCCGCAAAGTAGGTTGTAGAACTTAACCGGCCCCCGCGGGCCAACTTCCGAGTGGCCCGGCTGGAAGTCCGCTGCAAACCCCTTGCGGCCGATTTTCGCCGGTCTCCAGTTCCGGGAGCACAGCGGCCGGGATGCAGGTGGCTCCCGGCCGGGAAAGCTCCCGGTTCTTGGTTCGAAAAGCAAACGTATGACCGCTGAAACTGTATATCAAGTGCTGGATTCCACACTCGACACTGTCGATCGGGCGGAGGATCTGGCGGTTGTGATTGCACAACGTGCCGGCTTCGACGACATCAGCTTGAACCAGATAGGACTCGCGGTGCATGAGACGGTCGCCAACGCCGTGATCCACGGGAACCGGTACAGCGCGTCGCGGAAGGTATATGTATCTATCTCCGTCACCCGCGACGAAATCAAGATCATCGTGGGCGATGAAGGCGACGGATTCGATCCTCGCACCATCCCCGAACTTGGGAGTCCGCAACAACTGTTGCGCGGGGCGGGCCGCGGAGTCCACCTCTCGCAGGCCTTGATGGATGAGTACCGCGTGGAAGCGCGCGGCCGGCGGGGCGCTCAGATAACCTTGATCAAATATCGTAAATAGCGCGGGAATAAATTGTTAATCGAGTGAGTCCTTGCATTCGTGATGATTTATTCCAAACGTGCACGCAAGATAACCACTGCTGCGTTGACGCTGTTGACGCTCTCCGTGGCATTTGGCCAGGTTGAACCTAAGGCCGGAACCTGGAGCACTTGGGTGGCGCCGCCCGTGAGTCAACTGAGATTGCCGCCTCCGCCCTCAGCGGCGAATACCGCCGCCGAGATTCAACTTATTAAGACTCTGATGGCCGAAGGCAACGATACCACGCGGGCCCAGATTGCATATTGGGATGCTGGATCACCGGGTTACCGCTGGGAGCAGATCGCAGCCTCGCAGATGCTCGGTCAGAACGTGCCGGCACCGCTCTTTACCCGCGGCATGGCGCTGCTGAGTGTGGCCGTTTACGATGCCACGGTAGCGGCTTGGGATAGCAAGTACGCTTATAACCGCCCGCGTCCTGGCGCAATGGATAGCACGATCAGCCCGCTGGCTGCGGTTCCCAACAGCCCCTCATATCCATCCGAGCACGCCGTCGCCGCGGGCGCTGCTTCCGTCGTGCTCGCCTATCTTTTCCCGAATGTGGGCGAAGGCTACAGCGACCTGGCTGAGGAGTGCGCGCGTTCCCGCGTCTTTGCCGGCACCCAGTATCCCAGCGATATTGCCGCCGGTCTGCAGGTGGGGCGCACCATTGGAGCCATGGTGGTGGCCTACGCCCAGGCGGATCGCTCCAATACTCCGTTTACCGGTTCATTTCCGCCGGCGCCAGGCGTTTGGAGCAATGCGAACCCAGTGACGCCGCTGGCGGGAACGTGGCAACCGTGGGTGCTATCTTCTGGCAGCCAATTCCGGCCGCCCGCGCCGCCCACCGCCGATTCTCCCGACTTCCAGGCACAGCTCTCCATCGTCAAGAACTTCGTTCGCACTAACGCGACAAATCATTCCGCATGGTTCTGGCAGCCGGCGTTCATCACGCCGTGGCTCGAAACCGTTCATCAGGAAATCTTCGAGAATCGTCTTGATACCAACCCGCCCCGGGCCGCGCGCGCATATGCGCTGGCGACAATCGCCCAGCACGATGCAACTCTTGCGTGCTGGGATACCAAGTTCGCCTACCTGGAACTGCGGCCGAGTCTGGCCGACGCCACCATCGTCCCTGTCTTTGGAAATCCTGGGCATCCCGGTTTCCCCTCCGGACACGCCTGCGCGTCGGGCGCCTCGTCGGTTGTTCTCGGCTATCTGTTCCCCAACGATTCGCAAATTTTCAGCGGCCAGGCGACGGACGCCGGCATGTCGACCTTCTATGCGGCCATCCACACCATGTTCGACGTAAACCAGGGACTGATTCTGGGCAACGCGGTGGGCCAGCAGGTAGTAAATCGCGCCAAGGCTGACGGCGCGCAATAGAACACAGAGTCTTCGGGAGAAAAACGTGTACATGAAATCATTAGCGCTTGCCGGACTATTGGGAGTGGCATGGCTGGACTGCCTGGGAGCCGCCAACCGCTACGCGCAGCACAACCTTGTGTCGGACTTGAAAGGCCTCGCGGACCGCATGGATCCCGGCCTGGTGAATCCGTGGGGCCTGGTTGCCTCGCCCACCAGCCCATTCTGGATATCCGATAATGGCGCGGGCCTCTCCACCCTTTATAACGGCAGCGGTGTGCCGGTCGCTCTGAAGGTCGCCATTCCAGCGCCCGAAGGACCGGTTGGTGCCGCCACGGGCATAGTATTCAACGGCACTACGTCCTTCAATGTCGCTCCGGGCAAACCAGCGGCATTCTTGTTCGCCACCGAGGATGGAACTATCGTGGGATGGAACCCACAAGTCGACCAGACCCACGGCGTCATTCTAGTGGACCATTCCTCTTCCGGAGCCGTCTACAAGGGCCTGGCGATGGCCACCCGATCGGAAGGTCCATTACTGTACGCGGCCAACTTCAACAGCGGCGCCATTGATGTCTTTGACGGGAATTTGAATCCGGTGAACCTCGCCGGAGGCTTTCGTGACGCCGCCATTCCGGCCGGCTTTGCTCCGTTCAATGTGCAGAATCTTGGCGGCACCTTGTATGTGACCTACGCTAAGCAAGATAACGCCAAACACGACGATTTAGCCGGCCCCGGCAATGGTTATGTGGACGCATACGATTTGAATGGCCTGCTGCTGCAGCGGCTGGTTGCAGGCGGATCACTGAATTCGCCGTGGGGCTTGGCCATTGCGCCGGCCGGCTTTGGCGATTTCGCGGGTGCGTTGCTAGTCGGCAATTTTGGAAACGGGGCGATTAACGCCTATGACGCGACAACCGGCAACTTGCTAGGACAGCTGCAGGACGTCAAAGGAAACCCTCTGCGCATTCTCGGATTGTGGGGACTCACCTTTGGAAATGGATCGGGAAGCGGCGATATCAATACTCTGTATTTCGCCGCGGGTGTTCCTGGACCGGACGGGCCACTCGAGTCGCACGGACTGTTCGGGTCCATTCAAGCCGCACCGGCAATCGGATTGAACGCAGTGCTGAATGCCGCGAGTTTCCAGGCCGGCTTAACGCCCGGCGGATTCGGCAGTATCTTCGGATTGAATCTTTCCACCACAACTCGTACCTGGTCCTCGACCGACTTTGTGAATGGGATGCTTCCCGCCGCCTTGGACGGCGTCTCCGTCACGGTGGACGGGAAACCGGCGTATGTCTATTTCGTAAGTCCCCGGCAGATCAATTTCATCGCGCCGGCGGATTCCGCTCAGGGAGCAGTCCCGGCAGTAGTGACTAACAACGGACTTGACAGCGCGCCCATGACGGCGCAGTTGCGGCCGTTTGCGCCTGCCTTTTTTGTATTTCAGAACAGTAAGTACGTCATCGCGACTCATGCTGACGGCACGCTGATCGGACCCGCTACACCGTTGCCGCATCTCACCACGCCCGCCCACGCCGGCGAAACCATCGTCGTGTATGGCACCGGCTTTGGCCCCACCAATCCGCCTTCGGACGGCCTGGTGCTGGCCGCGCCGGTTCCCGCGGCGACCCAGCCGGTGGTCATGGTGGGAGGAAGTCCGGCGCAGGTGAAGTTCGCCGGGCTCACTTCCGCGGGCCTATACCAATTGAACATCCAGCTCCCGGATGCGCTTCCGCCTGGTGACGCCATTATCGTCGCGCAGGCCGGCGACGGCAAGACGCAGACGAATCTGTTAATCCCGGTGGAGTAACGGCCAGCAATCTTGCCTTGGCCCCCGTCCGCTACCCAACTGCAATCCTTCTGCGCCGTGGCTCGATCCGGCAGCTTCACTCGCGCCGCGGCCGTAGAGGGTGTCTCCCAGCCGTCGTTGTCGCAGCAGATATCGAATCTCGAATCTGCGATAGGCGCGCCTTTGTTCCATCGGCGGAGCCGATCGGTGCAGCTAACCCAGTTCGGCGAGATCCTGCTGCCGTACGCGAATGCGATCTTACGGCTGTTCGCCGATTCGCGCCAGTCTGTGCAGGCAGTACTGGCCGGTCACAAGACCCGCTTGACGGTGGGCGTCATTCCCACCATCATGCCCTATTTGATTGCCGGCCGCATTCCATCGTTCTTGCAACTGCATCCCGAGGTGGATCTCCGCCTGGTGGAAGAAAATACCGCCTCGTTGCTGGTGAAGCTGCGCGCTGGGGAGATCGATCTCGCCGTACTCAGCCTTCCCGTTGAGGCAACCAGACTGATCTCGGGCAAACTGTTTCGGGAGCAGGTTCTGATGGCCGTACCCACCAACCATCGTATGGCGGGCTTGGAAGAGATCCATTTACGCGAGCTCCGATCTGAGAGGCTAGTGCTGCTCAGGGAAGGACACTGTTTTCGGGACCGTGCGCTGACCGCATTCCACAAAGCCGGGGTGACGCCACTTGCCATCGTCGAGAGCGGCCAATTCGCCAGTATTCTGGCGCTGGTTGGGGCGGGCGCCGGCATCAGCCTGGTGCCGGAGATGGCTGCCATCCGCGTGGACTCTTGCCGGTTCTTGCCAATTCAGCCTGCACAGTTCCGGACCATCGGCTATGTCCGCCGCCCGGACTGGGCGCTTACTCCTGCGGAGGGCTTCCTCCGCTGGTTGAAGGGCCTCCCCGCCGCTCAGCGTCCGCGCAAGGCGCGGGCCAGATCCAGCAGCTCGGCGCTATTCAAATCGGACACCAGCCAATAAGTCATCTCCGCGCCATCCCAGTGCAGGATCTGGTACCCTTGCCCGTCCTCTTGATGAATGCCTTGATCCGCCGCTCCGTGATTGGGCCACACGAACACATTGACATTGTGCAGCCGCCGTTGATAGACCAGAACGGCCGCCGGATGGCCATCCACATAATCAAGCCGTCCGCCGATCAGCATCCACCCGCTGGCGGCCAGGTCGGGCACGGGCGGCGAAAAATCCAGCTTGCCTTGAAACCAGGGCTTCACGGTATGGCGATCCGACGACGGTACATCCACCAGGTGGCTGGCCTGCAGGGCGCGAATGTGTCCAGCCAGCACTTCATTCGCGACCGTCTGCCGGCGTGAGCCTCGCATTCCATTAGTCACGAAAAGTGCGCCGATCGCCGTCACAATCACCAGCGCGGCTGCCGCGGGTACCCATCGCAAGGATTCCGCCCACGTCCCACGGGGGCGTGATTCCCGTTGGGGAGCGCGGCGCACGGCGGCTTCAATGCGTTTTGAAAGACCAGCGGGCAACTCCGCGTACAGGGCCGGATCGCGCAATGCCGAGCGTAGCGCGAGCTGTTCTTCTTGCGCCTGCCGGCAAGCCGGACACCCCGTGAGATGCCGCTGCACGCGCAGGGTCTCGGCGACATCCAATTCGTCGTCAAGATAGGCCGGGAGATAAATTCTAGAATCGTCGCAAGTCATTTTATGCCGCGCTTCCTTTGGGACTGGAGAGTATCCGCCTTAGCCAGTCGCGTCCGCGCGACAGTCTGGACATTACCGTGCCCACGGGGACGCCCAGAGTGGCGGAGATCTCCTTGTACGAAAGACCTTCCATTTCGCGAAGAATCACAACTTCCCGAAAATCGGCCGGCAGTTGTTCCAAAGCCTGGCGTACTTGTTCGCGATCGCAAGAAATCAAGAGAATCTCCTCAGGATCGGCCGGACGCTCAGCCGGATCCTCCATCGCTTCCTCAAAGGCGAGCGTCGCACCGGTGTTCCGATTGCGCTTCAGCCATGTCATGCAAGTGTTGCGCGCAATCGCAAGCAACCACGGTTTGGCATCCTCCCCGCGGAAGGTGTCAAAGGCCGAAAATGCCCGCAAGAACGCCTCCTGAACAACGTCTTCCGCGTCTTCGTGGCTGCGCATCAGCCACTTGGCGAGGTTATACGCGGATTTCAGATGAGGCGATACCTGCTGCTCGAAACGGCGTAATTTCTCGGGTGAACTCAACAGGCGCTGCCTGAAAGAAAGACTCTCTTGATGGCCATTATATTCCCGGGGAGGAACGCCGCAGGAATCGGGTGGCGTCCTCGCGCGAGTAGATATTGTTGAACATGACGTAATTTGAGCCTCGCCGACCACGCCGGGAGCGCAACTTGGACTCGAGCTCAGCCAGGTCGGCGTCGGTGTAGCGATAGCGATAGCCGCCCTTGCCGTGCAGGCGCCAGTAAAGGGTTTCGCCGAAAACGGAGTCGCTTACGAAAGGGTCGACGCAGTGGATGAGTTGATTCGCGGCGCAGAGTTCCCGGATCAGGGCGGGCTTCCAGTCATCGCCTCGGGGTTCCCAGGCCAGCAGAGAGCCGGCCGGGGGGCCGGCTGCATGGATTTCGTGGAAGAACGTGGTCAGGTTGCGGATGTTTTCCGGCGTTGGCCAGAAGGACTTGGGACATTGAAAGACAATCACCCGGGCCTCCAGGGCCTCCGCGATCTCACGGGTGCGCTCCCAGGCCAGCCATACTTGTTCGGTTGGCCGAAAACTTCCGTACAGTTCACGCTCGCTGGAGCTGATCTCCGATTTCAAACGTCGATACGTCGGGCTCGATGCAGTATGAGTGATCAGTTGCCAGGCCTTGATGCAGAACACGAACCCCGGGGGCGCCTTAGCTTTCCAGCGCGTGGCAACTGCGATGGCGGGAGGCTGGTAAAACGTGGTTTGCAATTCAATGCTGGGGAAATCGGCAAAGTAGCGCGCCTGCGCCTCGCTCCAGCCGCAACAGCCTACAATGGGCCGGATCTCTTCCACTTCCCCAGCGTAACCTCTCGGTACGGGGGCTACTCGCCGGGGAACTCCTGCGAGTTGGCGGACTTCAGCTCCTCGATAACGACGGACAGAATCTTGACGGATACGTCTGGGATGCGAAAGATCGCGCCCGAGTAGTACACGCTGTTGCGATCCACTGTCTGGGCGTCGGAGTAAGTCTTGTCCTGCCACGAGTAGCGCACTGAGATTCGGAAGGCTTTGGTATCCGAGGAATCCGTGGAGGTCCACACCTGGAGCACGTCGGGACCGGAAGCCGGGAACCCCGCGGCGGCCATTTGGCGATAGGGTATTTTCACGAAGTACATGCGCAGCGGATCGGCTTGCAGAGTGAGGGCGGTGAGGGAGAGGAGTAACCCCAAGGCAATTTTTTTCATTTGGATTCCTTTTGCATCCGGTTCTACTGGGAATAGCGGAAACGGAGGCGAAAGTGCCTCAGGGAGCCCCCACAAACGATTACTTCTGGCGGCTGGCGGTCCAAGTACCGTCCGAGCGGGATTGGACGCGCATACGGCCCTTGCCGGAATCGCCGTCGATCCAGCCCGCAAGGTGAGCTGTCACAGGG
>JALYHQ010000169.1 GCA_030776455.1 Acidobacteriota bacterium
CGCAAGCGCTCCTTCTGACGGGCTGCCAATCCGCGGATGATACGGAAACGGCCTCCGCTTCACTACCCTTCAGCGATGTCAGAAAACTCCAGAGAAGTACAATCGTCGGATAACTATATCTTGAGGAGGAAGCATGCCTGCGGGACTGGATAACCTGAAGCATATTGTCGTGGTGATGATGGAGAACCGGTCCTTTGACCACATGCTCGGCGCCCTGAAAGCGCAGGATCCCCGCATTAACGGGCTCACTGGCACTGAGACGAACCCCGACACCCAGAACAAACCGGTGCAAGTCCAGCCGCTGTCGGAGTTCCAGGGGCAGCTGGATCCCGATGCCGACCATCACTTTCCCGCGGTCAACAAGCAGCTGTTTTTCGGTACTCCAGGGCCGCCCGCCACTCCCTCCATGCAGGGCTTTGTGCAGAGCTATTTCGACGAGCAGCGGGACGTCAAGCACTCCCACAAAATCATGTACTATTTCAAACCCGATGAACTGCCGGTGCTCACCACCCTGGCGCGCAGCTTCGCGGTTTTCAACGGCTGGTTTTCTTCGATTCCCGGGCCCACCATCTGCAACCGCGCTTTCGCCCACTATGGGACCTCCTTCGGTTCGGTGAGCATGAATCCATTCGTGGTCAAGCCGCCATACATCAGCATCTATGACCGGTTGCTGAAGGTCGGGCGGACATCCAAACTCTACTACTACGATCTGGCCAGTTCCACCATGGAAGTGGTTAACCTGCTCAGCAACCAGCCCAAGGTGTTTGGCACCTACGCGCAATTCCTGGCTGACTGCGATCAGAACGCGCTTCCCGACTACAGCTTCATCGAGCCCAACTACAAGGACCATGAAGGCGAAGGCGGCGGCGAACTATTGGCCTCGGATCAGCACCCCGATCACGACGTGCAGTCCGGCGAAATTTTCATTGCGTCCATCTACAACAAGATTCGCGAAAACGCCGACCTGTGGAAGAGCACGGCGCTCCTGATCGTTTACGACGAGCACGGCGGCATTTACGATCACGTTCCTCCGCCGGCGTGCGTTCCCGATACCCCTTTCGTGGCTTCCGCCGCCGATACGGGAACCGGCGTGCCATTCGCCTTTGACCGGCTGGGCGTGCGCGTCCCCGCCATCTTGATCTCGCCGTGGATCGCAAAAGCCACCGTGGTGCCCGGTCCCGAGGATGCCATCAACGGGCGCATTTTCGAGCACGCCTCGATTCCAGGAACGGTGACCGATCACTTCATCGGCGCCTATAATGACCGCTCGCCGCGCGAGAAGGCCGCGCAGACGTTTCTGGATCTGTTGACGGATACCATGCGGCCGCCCGCGGACTGTCCGGCATTCCATTTCGCCTAGGAGGATCTCAGCATGGCCACACCATCCAACTCGATTCGCGTACCGCAACCGAAGCGCAGCTCTTACAACCCCAACCGGCCGCTCTCCAAGAACACGCTCTTGCTGAATCAGGTGCAACACTTTCGGATGGTGGAAAAGACGCTTCCCCCCGGCCAGCAGACCGGCATGGACGTGGACTCGAAGATCCACACTTGGACCGAGGCCCACGCCAGCGAATATGTCAAGAAAATGACCGCAATCCTGCATCCCCAGGCGCAAACTGGGGAGGCTGGGTAAGGAGGCTCACGTGCGACGCATCGCGTTCCTGTTTCTGATCTCGCTGGCCGCATCGGCGCACGCGCAGGAGACCCGGCTGGCCGCCGATTTCCGCGGCGAAGGCGAACGGTTTAAGGGCAGCTGCACCGGCGGTTTGAATTTCGGCAAAATCGGCAGCTGTGCCGAGCTCTTGTTCACTGACCATCCGCTGCACATTGCGGTGGGGAGTCTGGCTCCGCAGAATGGATTCGCCGCCGGCGTCGCAATGGTGGGGCATTGGACTCCCAAGTCCTGGCGGAACAGCTGGGAGCTGGACGCGGTGGCGTCGCCCAACGGAAGCTGGCGCGCGGGCGGGTATCTGACAGCCGTCTGGATTCGCAGGCCCAAGATCGTGGTCACCACCGGCGATGCTTCTTCCGGACCGTCGAATGTCGCCATCCAGGAACAGGCCGTGTTCAATTTTTATGCGGAGAACACGTCGCTCAACAAGCTCACATTCTTCGGACTGGGACCGGACACTCGAGATACCGCCAGATCCTATTACGGAATGAGTGAAGCGATCACCGGCGCCAACGCAGTCTTCCCCTTCTGGAGGAAGCTCAACGCGTCGGTTTACGCCGAGGCCAACGGCCGCTTTGTGGATCTTCGCGGCAGCCGCGGGCAAACCAGTCCTTCCATCGAGCAACTCTATTCGCCCGCCAGCGCGCCAGGTCTGGGGACCCAGACGGGCTTCGCGCAGTTCGGCCAGGGTTTACGCCTGCGCCCAGTTTTCGCGAAAGACTACATCCGCCTGAACTATCTGGTGAGCTTTCAAGAGTACATTGCCGGAGGCTCGCATTTCTCATTCCGCCGCTTCACCACCGATCTGCAGCACACCTTTTCCTTCTACCAGACCACCCGGACGCTGCTGCCGAAGGATCATAACGGCCCCGATGACTGCTCGGAGGATTTAGGCGACACTCATCATAAATGTCCGCCGATCCTGCCTGTCCCGCCGCCGGGGAAGACTCGGAATCTGGAAGGCGGCATCAGCCTCCGCCTTCTGATCAAGGAATCCTTCGTGTCGAGTGGGAACACGGTGCCGTTCTATTTTCAACCGACCCTGGGCGGGTCGGACATCAACGGCAATCTAATGCTGGGCAGCTATCAGGATTACCGCTTCCGCGCGCCGAATATGCTTCTGTTCCGCGCCAGCTTCGAGCATTCGCTCCCGAAGCTGCCCATCGGCATCACCGCGATGATCGACGAAGGAAAAGTGGCCAATAGCCGCGGAGAGATCGATTTCACGCATCTCCGGCACACTTATTCGGCGGGCATGACCCTGCGCGCGGGAGGGTTCCCAATGGTGTACCTGCTGTTCTCGATAGGCGGCCACGAGGGCATGCGTACCGCCGCAAGGGTAGATACATCGCTGTTAGGCGGATCCACCCGCCCATCTCTATATTAGAGCTGGATCGCATGTGGGGCAGGTTAATAACCTGCAAGCCCGCTTTCCAAGCGGCCTTCTGAAATTTCTACACTATTCATACCTCAGCGCAATAATCGGATCCACCCTCGTCGCCCGCCGCGCCGGAATGTAGCTCGCCAGCAGTGCAACCACCGCCAGCACCAGCGTGACCGCGGCGAAGGTGCCGGGGTCCGTTGGTTTTACCTGAAAAAGCAGCTTAGCCAAATACCGCGTCACGGCGAATGCGCCGCCCAGGCCCACGATCAGTCCGATGCCTGCCAGACGCATGCCTTGCGACACCACCATTCTCGCCATGTCGCTCCGGCCCGCCCCTAACGCGAGGCGGACGCCGATTTCGTGCGTGCGCTGCTCCACCGCATAAGACATTAATCCGTAAATTCCGATGGCGGCCAGCAGCAGCGCTATTCCGGCCAGGATGGTGAGCAGCAGCATGTTGAAATTCTGGCGCGCGATGGTTTCGTCCACCACGGCGCGCATGGTACGCACCTTGGAGACGGGTAACTGCGAATCCATCGCCAGAAATTCACGCTGCACCGCGATCACCAGAGACCCAGGATCCATCGCGGTTCGGATCACCCAGTTAGTAGCCAGCACGCCGTTGCCGAGGCGCGTGATTCCGTCCGTTACTTGGGACACGGGCACATACATAGTGGGCGGTGCCGGCTCGCCTAGACTGCCTTGGTGCACATCGCCCACGATGCCCGCCACCATGCGCGCCGGTTCCTCGAATTCCGGTCCCAGTCCCTTCCCGATTGTAATGCGGCGTCCCAGGGCGTCCTCCTTGGGCCAATACTTTCGCGCCATTCCCTCGCTGATCACCAGCACGAGCGTAGACCGGGTGCTGTCGTTATCGTTGAACGCGCGGCCGCGCAGCAGCGGAATTTTGAAAGCCGCAAAGTAATGCGGAGTGATGGAACGCCACTGTTCATCGCCATTGAACACGCTGCCGTTGGGGGGCGGATGGCCTTCCACCGTGAATGGCAAGTCGATTCCGCCGGTAGTGGGCAGCACCAGCGTGCTGGCGGCCGCCCCCACGCCGGGCAGGCCCTCTATGCGGCGCAGCACCTGAGTTGTAAAATTCGACACCTTGGCCGTGGAGTCATAGTGCGATCCGGCCATGGAGGTCTGCATCGTGATGATGTTGTGGATGTCGATGCCGGGATTGACGGAGCGCAGGCCTGCAAAGGTGCGGATCAGCAGCCCCGCGCCGGTGAGCAGCACCAGCGCGAGAGCCATTTCCGTAACCACCAGCAGTCCGCGGGCGCGGTTATGGCGCATGCCCGTCGCGCCGCGGCCGCTGTTTTCCTTCAGTGAGGAATTCAAATCCGTGCGCGAGATGCGCAGGGCGGGGAAGAGCCCGAAGAGAATACCCGTGGCGAAGGAGATACCGAGAGTGAACGCCAGAATGCGCCAATCGAGTGCCAGGGCCAATGCCGAAGTGTCGGTAAGGGTCGCGGCGCGCGGAATATTTCCAGGGCTGAACGTCAACAGCAGGCGTACGCCCCAGACTCCGATTGCGAATCCCAAAATGCCGCCGCAAGCGGCCAGCAGGACGTTCTCGGTCAACAGCTGCCGGACGATGCGGAAACGGCCCGCGCCCATGGCGGTGCGAATCGCGATTTCCTTCTGGCGTCCGGCCGCGCGCGCCAGCAGCAGGTTCGCCACGTTCGCGCACGCGATCAGCAGAACGAACAACACCGCGGAACTTAGAATCAGCAAGGCCGGCCGCACCTCGCCCACCATGGCTTCGCGCATGGGCACTAGCTTGATCCGTTCGGTCTTTTCCATCCAATTTGGATTTGCCTCGCGGAACGAATCGCCCAGTGGCTTCATGCGTTCCTGCGCCGCCTGGATCGTCGCGCCCGGTTTCAACCGGCCGGACACCATCAGGAAGTGGCCCTGGTTGGTGCTGTTTGGGTCAGCCTGCAGCGGGATCCAGACGTCCGCCGCGGGATCCGCGTGGAACCGCGCCGGCATCACCCCCACCACTGTGTATGCCTCGCCATTCAGCAGGATGGAACGGCCGGTAATCTGACGATCGCCCGCGAAGTGCGAATACCATAACCCGTCGC
>JALYHQ010000170.1 GCA_030776455.1 Acidobacteriota bacterium
ACGTAGGACAGGCCTCCCGGCCTGTCTCCCCCCGAGCCCCCAAATGCGCATCCAAACCTTCGACACCACCCTCCGCGACGGCACCCAAGGCGAAGCCGTCTCCTTCTCCGTCGACGACAAACTCCAAATCGTCCAGAAGCTCGACGAACTGGGCATCGACTTCATCGAGGGTGGCTGGCCCGGCTCCAATCCCAAAGACAAAGAATTCTTCACCCGCGCTCGCGACCTCCAGCTCCGCCACGCCCGCCTGGTCGCCTTCGGATCCACCCGCTTCGCCAAAAACTCAGTAGAGCAAGACCCCAACGTCCGCGCCCTCCTCGAAGCCGCCACCCCCGCTGTCTCCATCTTCGGCAAGAGCTGGGACCTCCACACCCAGCGCGCCCTCGGCATCACCGAAGAAGAAAACCTGAAGCTGATCTCGGAAACCGTCGCATATCTCAAGTCCCACGGCCGCGAAGTCATCTACGACGCCGAACATTTCTTCGACGGCTTCCAGTCCAATCCCGAGTTCGCCATGCGCACTCTCGAAGCCGCCAAGTCGGCGGGTGCCGACGTGCTGTGCCTCTGCGATACCAACGGCGGCACCATCACGAATCGCCTGGTTGAAATCATCGCAGAAGTCCGCAAGCGATTCGATGGCATGCTGGGCATCCACACCCACAATGATTCGGACATGGCCGTCGCCAACGCGATCGCGGCAGTAGAAGCCGGTTGCACGCACGTGCAAGGCTGCTTCAACGGTTACGGCGAGCGCTGCGGAAACGCCAACCTGTGTTCGGTGATCGCAAACCTCGAGCTGAAGCTGGGCCACACCACCATCGGCCGCGATAACCTGCCCAAGCTGACCGCGACAGCTCGCTACATCGCCGAGCTTGCCAATCTCCCGTTACGCGGCGATCAGCCCTACGTCGGCCATAGCGCCTTCGCGCACAAAGGTGGCGTGCACGTCAGCGCCATCCTGAAACACTCAGCCACCTACGAACACGTGACACCCGAATCGGTAGGCAATCGCCAGCGAGTCCTGCTCAGCGATCTGTCCGGTCGCGGCAACGTGCTCTACAAGCTGAAACAGCACGGTCTGGAAGACCGCCTGGACGCGGGCGCCCGGCGCCAGTTACTCGATCGCATCAAGCTGATGGAGTACCAGGGCTACGAACTCGAAGCGTCCGAGGGCACCTTCGAACTACTGGTGCGCGAGGCTCTTCACCCCAACTTCAATCTGTTCGAAGTAGCGGCCTTCGACGTCACCACGCGCATGATCGGCCCCGACGACACGCTCACCACCGCCACCGTCGCTCTGAAAATCCAGGACGCCGTTCACACAGCATCGGCCACCGGCAACGGCCCGGTCCACGCACTCGACTTGTGCCTGCGCCAATGCCTGTCAGCCGTATACCCCAGCGTCATGGATGTGCGCTTGACCGACTACAAAGTCCGGGTCCTCGAGCCCAAAAAAGGGTCAGCCGCAAAAGTGCGCGTGCTGGTCGAATGGTCAGACCACAAGCGCAGCTGGGCCACCGTCGGAGTCTCCGACAACGTCATAGAAGCCAGCTGGCGCGCGCTCCTCGACGCCATCCGCCTGGAGCTGATGCGCCTGGTGGAGAAGGACGAGGCCATCGAGAAGGCGCTGGAAGATTACTGCTGGGGCGTTTGAGGGGCTCCCTCAAGGTCGGTGCCTACCACAATCTCTCATCTCCCTTGACTGAGCCGCGACCAAAGGAAGCGGTCGGCCCGTTGTTACACTGGTGTTCGTAGTGATGTTCGCCGTAAGGCGTGCGTCACCATCGCTCACCCATGCGTGGATTCCTCTCCAGATCGATCCCTCCCTTCTCCCGCGTCCTGCTCGTCGAAAGCGGCAGCCGCCAGCGCGTCGAAGAACTCCTCCCTGGCCTCTACGAAACCTACCCCGCCATGCAAGCCGACCTCGCCACTTGCTACGCCGGCCTCCCTGACGGATTCCTCGAAGATCGCGGCCACGTCTTCCGTATCACCGATTACCCCAATCGCCCCGCCCGCAAGCGCCTGTTTTCAGAACTCCGCACGCGCGGTTACGACGTCGTAGGCATCCTCTGCTCCGCCGAGCCCATCATGACCAAATGGAAGTGGGCGCTGGCCTTCCGCATCCCCGCCAAGGTGTTCGTCCTCAATGAGAACGGCGATTACTTCTACCTGGATCGCTGCCACTGGACCACCATCTGGCATTTCATGATTTTCCGGGCCGGGCTCGCCGGCGCCGGCGCGGTCCGCACCGTAGCCCGTCTGGTCCTGTTCCCATTCACGCTCGCGTATCTGTTGGTGTACGCCGCCATGGCGCATCTGCGAAGGAGATTGAGAACGCTATGAAAGCTGTGTTCATCGAACAACCCGGCGGTGTCGAAAACTTGAAATACGCCGATCTGCCCAAGCCCGAGCCGGCTCCCGGACAGGCCCTGGTCAAGATTGCCGCTGCCGGCGTAAACTTCATCGACGTCTATTTCCGCACCGGGCTTTATAAAGCCGATCCCCCGGTTATCCTCGGCAATGAAGGCGCCGGGATCGTGGAAGGCGTGGGCTCCGGCGTCACCGAAGTCGCCGTGGGTGACCGCGTGGCTTACGCCATGTCCCGCGGCTCATACGCCGGGTACGCCGTCGTTCCCGCCTGGCAGCTGGTTAAGATTCCCCCCGCTGTGGACTTCGATACCGCAGCCGCCGCCATGCTCCAAGGCATGACCGCCCACTATCTCACGCACTCCACCTGGCCGCTCAGCGCCGGACAGAGCTGCCTGATCCACGCGGCTGCGGGGGGCGTCGGATTGCTGCTCGTCCAGATGGCCAAAATGCTTGGCGCCCGCGTCATCGGCACCGTCGGCAACGACGAGAAAGCTCGCCAGGCTCGCGAAGCCGGCGCCGACGAAGTAGTCGTCTACACTCGCGATGATTTTGTCGCCAAAGCCAAAGGCGTCGACGTAGTCTACGACGGCGTCGGACAGGCCACCTTCCTCAAAAGCCTCGATTGCTTGCGTCCCCGCGGCATGATGGCCAGCTTCGGTAACGCCAGCGGCCCCGTCGCCGACTTCCCTCCCCTCCTGCTGTCTCAGAAAGGCTCGCTGTTCCTGACCCGGCCGTCGCTAGCCCACTACACCGCCAATCGCGATGAGCTGCTCTGGCGCGCCGGGGATGTGCTGGCTTGGATCGCCGCCGGGAAGCTCAAGCTGCACATCCACAAAACCTGGCCGCTCGCCCAGGCCGGCGAAGCCCATCGCGCACTCGAAGGCCGCAAGACTTCCGGAAAGCTGCTGTTGCACCCGTGATCGACTTCCAGCAGTTGAAGATCGATGCGCTGGTAGTCTCCGCGCTCCCCAATGTCCGCTATCTCACCGGCTTCACCGGTAGCAACGGCCTCGTCATTCTCTGGCCCGGCGGCTCCATTCTGTTCACCGATCCGCGCTACACCATTCAGGCCGCGTCGGAGGCCGCCTGCACCGTCAAGATCGTCCGCCAGCACTTGCCTCTCGAAGCCGCCCGTTTCATTAAGCGCAAGCAGTGGAAGCGCATTGGATTCGAGAAAACCCGGCTCA
Source organism: Acidobacteriota bacterium (assembly GCA_030776455.1). Taxonomy (GTDB): domain Bacteria; phylum Acidobacteriota; class Terriglobia; order Bryobacterales; family Bryobacteraceae; genus JALYHQ01. Next base: position 3,558 of record JALYHQ010000170.1, read on the forward strand.
CTTTTGAGGGCTATCAGACCCTCAAGGACGAGCTGCCCATGGGTGCTTCCCTCAAACCCGTGGCCGCGGCCATCGAGGCGCTCAGAGCCATCAAGTCTCTGGAAGAGATTGAGAAGATTCGACGATCCGTCGTGCTCAATTCCCGGGCTTTCGAGGCTACCGCGAAGCGCGTGAAGGCCGGCGTCTCGGAATCCGAAGTCGCCGCCGAACTCGAATACCAGATGCGCCGCCGCGGCGCCCAGCACCCCGCTTTTGAAACCATCGTCGCAGCCGGCGAACGCACTGCCTTGCCCCACGCACAGCCAACCGGACGTAAGCTCGCCAATAATGAATTACTATTAATAGATATGGGCGCCAGCCTGGACGGATACGCCAGCGACATGACCCGCATGCTCTTCATGGGCAGGCCTGGGACCCAGGTGCGCTCTATGTATCGCGCGGTTCTTGAGGCCCAGCTCGCCGCCATCGACTCGGTTCGCGAGGGCGTTACCGCCCAAAACGTCGACCGCGCGGCCCGCCGCGTATTGAAAGAACACGGGTTGGACAAGGCGTTCGTGCATTCCACCGGGCACGGCCTGGGTCTCGAAATCCACGAGCCCCCCCGCATCGGCAAGAAGGACGAAACCCCGCTGAAAGCGGGCATGGCGATTACGATCGAACCGGGAGCCTACCTGGAAGGGACGGGCGGCATCCGGATCGAGGACACGGTGGTTGTAACCGAAAACGGTTGCGAAGTACTTACCCCCACCCCCAAGGAGCTAATGCTGCTTTAGCATGACTATCGAAGAAATCAAGGAGTTGGTGCAACTCGTGACCGATACCGGCGTCGCCGAGATCGAGGTGAAGCGCGGCGAGGACAGCGTACGCATCCGGCGCAGCCTCAGGCCGTCCCAGTTGGACATCGTCTTACCCCATGGAGCCGAGCACGCCGCGCCCAGCATCTCCACTCCGAACCCCGCCGGAGCCTCTCATCCCCCCGAAGCCGCGTCCTCACCGGCCTCCAGCCACCAGTCCACCGACGTCATTGTCACCTCGCCCATCGTCGGCACCTACTACGATGCGCCGTCGCCCGGTAGCCCGCCGTTCGTTCAGGTGGGCGATCGCGTGGAGCAAAAGCAGGTGCTCTGCATCATCGAATCCATGAAGCTGATGAATGAGATTGAAGCCGATGTCGCTGGCACAGTGATCAGCAAGCTGATGGAGAACGGGCGGCCCGTGGAATACGGAGAGGCGCTCTTCGCCATCCGGCCGCGCTAATATGTTCCGTAAAATCCTGATCGCCAATCGTGGCGAGATCGCCGTTCGCGTCATCTGCGCCTGCAAGGATCTGGGCATCCGCACCGTAGCCGTGTATTCGGAAGCCGACCGCCACAGCCTCCACGCGCGCTTTGCCGATGAAGCCATCTGCATTGGCCCAGCCAAGAGCGCGCGCAGCTACTTGAACATTCCGTCCGTGATCAGCGCCGCCGAGATTACCAACGTCGACGCAATCCATCCCGGCTACGGATTCCTCAGCGAAAATGCCGACTTCGCCGAGGTGTGCGAAACATCGGACATCCGCTTCATCGGCCCCCGGCCCGAAGTCATCCGCTCCATGGGCCTGAAACAGCGCGCCCGTACCGCCATGGAAGAGTCCGGCGTGCCGATCCTGCCCGGCTCCAAGGGAATCTTGAAGTCTCCCGAAGAGGCGCTCGAGGTGGCCGCGCAAATCGGTTATCCCATCATGCTGAAGGCTTCGGCCGGTGGCGGCGGCCGCGGGATGCGCATCGTGCGCGAGGCCGAGGCTCTTCCCAACCTGCTCGCGCAAGCCCAGCAAGAAGCCATGGCCGCCTTCTCCTCTCCCGATATGTACATGGAGAAGCTGGTGGAGAACCCTCGCCATATCGAGTTTCAAATCCTGGCCGACGAGCACGGCAGCGTCGAGATTCTTGGCGAGCGTGAATGTTCCATCCAGCGCCGCCACCAGAAGCTGCTCGAAGAGGCCCCCTCACCCGCTGTAAACGCCGAAATGCGCGTTCGAATTGGCGACTCGCTGAAACAGGCCATGCGCAACATTGGCTACACCAACGCGGGCACCGTTGAATTCCTGATGGACCAGCAAGGAAACTTGTACTTCATCGAAGTCAACGCGCGCGTGCAGGTGGAACATCCCGTTACCGAAGCCATAACCGGCATCGACATCGTCAAGAGCCAGATCCGCATCGCCGCCGGCGAACGCCTATGCGACATCCTCGACGGTCCCATAGAAATCCGCGGTCACGCCATCGAGTGCCGTATCAATGCCGAGAATCCCGACACCTTCGCGCCCTCACCCGGCCGCGTCACAGGCCTCAATCTCCCCGGCGGAATCGGCGTGCGGGTAGATACCGCCGCGTACACCGACGGCGTGATCCCCCCCTATTACGATTCTCTGGTAGCCAAACTGATCGCCCACGGCCGTGACCGCACCGAGGCCATCGCCAGAATGCGCCGCGCCCTCGAAATGTTCGTCATTGAAGGCATCTACACCAGCATCCCGGTCCACCAAAAAATCCTGGCCGACCCCGACTTCGTCTCAGGCAACACCAACACAAGTTTCCTGAACCGCTTCAAAGTGTAGGGCGGACCCCCAGGTCCGCGC